>NZ_JAHHUL010000007.1 GCF_019008365.1 Phosphitispora fastidiosa
TTGGGGCAAAGAGAAAGAACATATGTTCGGTAGAAGGAAATAAATTTTTAGAATTTCAACTATTGGAAAATTACGACTGGTGTTTACCGCCGGTTTACCCACAAATGAAGAGTTGATGATTGCTTCTGAGACGCTGCGGGTGGCAGCTCTTGCATGACCCTTGAACTGCCGCTATCAACATTTTGCCCTAATTGTGATTGGCAAGAAGAAAATCATCTGATATAGTTATAGAACAAGAAATCTTTTCTATTATAGTGGAAACAGGCAGCGTGTTAGGCAGCGTGTTTTTCGACTGGGAGGGTGCTATGGATCAGAGCAAGGAACACTACTTATCTTCTGTAAAACTATTATCTGAACTAAATACTCAGGAAATAAAGGAATTGGCGGCTAATTTTCAATGGGTGTCATATCAACCCGGCGCTGAGATTATTGAATATGGCCAAACCAGGCATTCCTTTTATGTGATTGCAGAGGGAAGTGTCGATTATCTGATGCCCCGAAAAGGGAAGGGATTCGTTTTGGTGGGTTCCCTTGCGGAAGGCGATGTTTTTGGTGAGATATCCCTCTTTACCGGGGAACCGGGCCCCTACTTGGTTCGGGCCACTGCACAATGCCGGCTGTTGGTTTTGGATGCCCGGCATTTTGCTTTTATGCTGGTGCGTTGGCCGATATTATACCAAAAGTTTATAGAAAAGTTAACAAACCGTTTAAGTCGGGCACATTTCGATTTATTGGAAGCCGAACACAAAGAATTTCTCCGTTCCGGACTGCAGCTAAATCAGTTTGAACACAAGTTTTATGGCCTCTGGGGCACTCCACGGACAACACGGGAAATAGAAAACAAGATAAATGAATTAAGTTTACATAAAGATCACCTACTGCTGATAGGCGAGCGGGGTACCGGCAGGCAGATGTTTGCCTGGCATCTGCATAACCGCCAGTTTGTCAAAGATGCCCCGTTTATAGTTGTTGATGCCCGTCAGTTTGACCGGCAGTGGGGTGACCTGATGTTTGAAACCCATGGACCTGATCGGGGGCAGGCTGGGTTCAGAGGCAGCGGCCTGCTTGACCTGGCCGAAGGGGGCACCTTGTTTATCCGGGACATTAACATGATATCACCCAGAGCCCAGCTGCGACTGGCGGAAGCCATGGCAGCAGGAGAGGTTAATTGCCGGATTATCGGTAACCTCAAAGACAAACCCGAACAGCTGGGACAGCGGTTAATATCCCAGCTGCTGGAACAATTTACTCACACATACGCCCTTACACCATTACGGACCAGGAAAAGAGATATCCCGGTTATTGCTATGGGCATTCTGGAGAAAATGGCCGGGCAGCATAACCGTAACACCCCGGTTCTCAGCCCGGAAGCAGTTAAATTGCTATTGTCCCACCATTATCAGCAAGGCAATGTGACGGAACTAATTCAAATTATTGAACGGGCCTTTTTTCTGGTTGAGGATGATCATATTACCCTGGAACATGTACTTATCGGACCCGCGGCAGAAGAGACAGGCTGGAGCATTAACCTGATGAAGTGGCCGTGGGTGGCTTGGCTGGTGCGCCGCGGGATTTTTCCAGGCTGGGTGCAGTATGTGTCCACTGTTATCTTTGTCTTCATTGTTGCCCTGCTTTTCGCGGCGCCGGATACCAAGACTGCGGGAGTGCTGTTTGTGTTGGTCTGGGGGCTTTGGTGGCCGGCCCTGACAATCATTTCTCCTGCCCTTGGCCGTGTGTGGTGCAGTATTTGCCCCTTTTCCTGCATTATGGAAATGTTTCAGAAATTAGTACATAAGAACAGTCCGGTCCCTGATTTTTTGAAAAAGTATGATTACCTGCTAATTACCATTGGCTTTCTCATGATTTTTTGGGTGGAAGCCATTACCGGTATGAGGAGCAGTCCTCTCTATACAGCTCTTTGGCTGCTTGTTGTCACGGCGGCAGCCGGCGCTATTGGCATGCTGTACACCCGTCATTCCTGGTGCCGCCACTTATGTCCCCTGGGAGGATTTGTGGGAGTAGCTTCTGTCGGCGGGATGCTGGAAGTACGCTCAGAGGCAAATGTCTGCCTGAATAAATGTACGACCTTTGAGTGTTATCATGGTACAGCCGCAGTGTCTGGATGCCCTCTCTCCATGCATGCTCCTTATGTTGATAATAATATTGATTGTAAATTATGCCTCCACTGTGTCCGCAACTGCCCAAATGATGCTGTTCAGCTTAAATTACGGGTGCCGGCCAGGGAGATTTGGCATTTGGTCCGGGTTAATCAGGGTTTTGCCATATTCATCGCAGTAGCCTTGCTAATGCTTATTCCTATTCATTACTTTGAACCCCTGCGCCAGTCCTGGCCGCTGGCCAAATGGCGGCTTTGGTTTTCGGCAGCCTTTTGGGGCACGGCCGTCGTCGCGGGAATAAGTGCATGGCTAATCGCCCAGCCCTTTAGAAGCAAACCGGCCTCCATGCGTATCAAACTGGTATTTGCCTTTATTCCCCTGGTGTTATCAGGATATGTAATGTATCAGCTGCATTTTATTCCCGGTGTCGGTAATATCAGCTTTGGGGTGCAGTACGCGGCTGCGGGCCTGACTGAGCTGCAGCATTTCGTTCCGGCGCTTAAGGTCGGTCAGCTTATTGCTGCGATATGTGGCGCAGCGATTTCCGCGCTTACAGTTATCATGGTCCTGGTGTCTCATTTCAGGAAACCGGTTCGTACCGGAGATACGAAAAATCAGTCATCAAACCTGTAACAATATCCATATGGAAACATGCTATAATTTAATTGATTCAAGGCTTTCCTGAAGTTCATTTACTAACTGACTCAGGGTATCTGCGATATCTGCAAACCTTCTTATCAGCTCAGTTTGTGCCTCCACATCGTTACTGATGGCAGCTGTTCCTTCAACAAGCTGTTCACTGTAATCAAGGATTTCTTTGGTAAGTTTGGCGAGACTTTGCATTTCGGTGACGATGGTTTTCAGTGATTTACCTGACAGGCGGGCAACATTTATCCCTTCCAGGATAACGCTCCGGTGGCCTTCCAAGGTGACAGATGCCCTTTTGGCATAGTCTCTGACGGTACTGAACAATTCAGAAACATCCCTGGTGGTGAGTGCAGCGTCCTCAGCGTTACTTTGGACATCCAGAGCAAGAGCAGCCATTTCATTTCCCTCTGTGCAGAACTGGGATGCATCCTTGACAATTTTCTTTGCCATCAGCCCCGCCTGTTCGGCAAGTATACTGACAACCTGGATAAACTGCCCGACTTTATCGACTTGGTCTTCAAGGTCTTTAACAACCTTATGGGCTACAGACATGGCCTCTTTACTCTCTTCCATGTTTTTCAGGAACTTGTTGGAAGATGCCTCCGCATTGGTAAGCTCCTCAGAAACAACCCTTGATGTTTCACCAACACTTTCTATACTCTCCTCCATTTTCTCCATAGTCCCTGATACCAAGACCATACCTGATGTAACTTTTTCAGCAGACCCCGATACGTTTTCTGTGCTCTCCAGCAATTCTTTTGTATAGTTATCAATAAACCTCGCTGAATAACTTGTTTTTTTGGCCAGATCCCGCAGTTTAATAATCATGTTACTTAAGGACCTGCTAAGGTTTCCGACCTCGTCCGGGCTGTCTAGGGGCAGGTTGCTCAGACTGAAGTCTCCTTGGGCTATCCGGTTAACTTCTTCCGCCAGTCTGTTAACCCTGTTGGATATCCGGTATGAAATGTAGACCGCCAGCAGAATTAAAACCAATATCAGGAATATGGCCTCAAAAATCATGCGGTTTATAACAGCCGCAACCTTTTTATTCGTTTCTTGAATTGAAAAACCTATACGGAACGCTCCCCAATGGCGTCCATTTACAAACACGGGAGCTGAGATATCCCACATAATCTCGCCTGTATCCCTCCTGTATTCCTGGAACTTGTATGGCTCTTTGTTCTGTGCGGCGGCAATCCCAACATCATCATCAAAAATACGCTTTGTACGGTCAAAATTCAGTCCGCCGACAGCTTTTGAGTATTTTAAGTTATGAGTGGGAAGATACCCGTTGACATCAACGGCAACAGCAAATACAACAACCTTATCTTTCAAATATGAATCTTCAATAACCCTTAAATTTTCATCGGTATATGAATCATAACTGGTATGGTATTTGGTAGGGCTGGTTCCGGGAATTAGCATATAATTGGTATCAAACACCTGCTCTTCGGTAAGCGTGCCGTTTTTAATTGCATCTTCAAGAATCTTTTCGGTGGCGACAGCCCCTGTCTGGGCTAGTATTATCCCACGCTCTGTCAAAGCATTGCGCAAAGCTTCACTCTGATTTCGGAATTCATAAGTCATAAACAACGCAAATAACGGTACCATTACGGTAATGAGTATAATGCTGTTTTTAAACCCGATTGAACTAAACCTTGTAGTCACCGCAATCACTCTCTCATATAGCATCTTTGACACAGAAAAACCAGTTTAAACAAAGTGATTCTTTGTGAAAGTCTGTTTTCCTTCTTCATAAAATAATAAATTTACTTTTAATTCCAAAATATTATCCAATATAATACTAAGATGAACATGAAATCGAAAAGTAAGCTATTCATCTAAAAACTGCAAGGGGCAGGAAAATTAATAAAAGTGTCGAAAAAGCAATAATAACAGGTAACCACAGAGGGAAATGTCGATATCCTGAGTTGCGGTTTCCTTATTTACGGTAATTATGGTTTTGGTGTCTCATTCCAGCACTTGAAGGGGAGCGGTAGGATGTGGAGATATAAAAGAATTGCAGGTTTAATTTTGGCTTTATTCATTGTGTTTACAGGTTTGGAGCTTGCGCTTGTGACAAGCGGTGGGGAAACCAATGCCTATGCGGCGGAAAATGTACCTTTGGCATTAAAGTATGATGACTTTTCTGCCACTGCGGGTACACTTCAGTTTAACGGTACATCCACCCTCACTTATGAAGAAACTCCTTTTGGCCCAAATCCGGACAGCACGGTTGTCCGCCTGACCTCTGATTACAGCCAGGGGGGCAGTTTCTTTAGCAAAAGACAGCTCCACTTTGAAGATGACATGTCCTTCAGTACATATTTTAAATTTATGATTACAAGCGAGTTGGGTGATATGGCGGCACCTGGTGAAGGCTTTACCTTTACCCTTCAGACTGCCGGCAGTGATGCCCTTGTCAACCACGGTCCCTCAATGGGTACATTGGGTATCGCGCCTAGTGTCAGTGTTGAATTTGATACCAGGACCCAGGATGACCCCAGTGAGGGTACACTACAGCATAGTGCAGTGTTTGTTAACGGAAATTATGATACACCATCGGCTGTGGCGGATTTGCCTTATGAGATAAACAATCTCCAGGTTTTTGAACCCAATTATGTATGGATTGAGTATTACGGGACAGCCCAGACCCTGGAGATGCGGATAAGTAATGTTGACAGCAGGCCGCCAGACCCGACCCTGACGGCAGTTAACCTTGATTTGGGAGCGGTTTTTACCACTGCCGGGGGTGATGCCATAAGAGATATCTATGCGGGATTCACTGCCAATACCAGCGCCGATGCCAAAGAGGCACATTATATATCGCAGTGGTATTTCAAGAACGACCCCATACCAATAGATATATATAATGCAACCTATATAGATGCATCTTCGGTTTCCCTTGGGGCGGAACCGGCAGCAGGGGAGGCTCTCAGTACCATAAATGCTGCTGTGTATAAAAAGGATTTCGTTACCCCGGTTGCCGGTGTACCTGTCGAATTTTCCACTTCTTTTGGTTCCCTGGATTCTGCTTCAGTAATCACCGATGTATATGGAACGGTGACGGCCGTGCTCAGTTCAGATACCTCCGGTACCGCTGTCGTCAGGGCTGTGGCCCAAGGCGGGGCGCTTAACACAACTACGGTGGAGCTATATAATCCCGCAGGCGATACCTCTGCCGATTATTCATGGCTGACCGGGGACCGGCTGCTTAAAGACAACACTAACCTTGATAATGTGACCGGGGACCTGACCCTTCCCCTGGAAGGCCCCAATGGAAGCGCTATAAGCTGGGAATCCAGCGCTCCTGGCATAGTGGACATAGCAGGGTCACCGGGAATGGTGACCAGGCCTGATTATACTGCCGGAGACCGGACGGTAACACTTACGGCAGCCATATCAAAAGGGGATGTGTCAGTTACAAAGGTTTTCTCTGTTGTGGTCAAGGCCGCCTCCCAGACTGATGAGGAGTCACTGGCCAGGGATATGGATTGGCTTACCGTTTCCCGGACACTTGGTGACAATGTTTCACAGTACGCCGTGGTCAGTTCCCTGTCACTGCCGCCCACGGCTCCCAACGGGTCTATGGTAACATGGGAGTCCGATATGCCTGAAGTAATCAGCAGCAGCGGTGATGTTGTCAGGCCGGCACAGGGGGAGGCCCACCGGTCTGTAACCCTGACTGCTGTTTTAACCAAAGGAGGCCTTCAGGATACCAGGGAATTTCCTTACACTGTTCTTGCGGAAACGGATACTGTCTCTCCGGAGACCGTAAGCACCACACCGGAAAATAACAGCACTGATGTTATTTACAGCACCCGTCAGATTACGGTAAATTTCAGTGAAGCTATAGAAAAAGGGGCAGCCTGGGATGAGATAAAAACCGGATACCTGGAGATGGTAAGGGCCGGTAGCAATTCTTTGGTCCAGCAGTTTACTGAGGTTGACAGTTTGATCAGGATTGACGACGATAAGCTTATCCTGACCCTGACCGGTGATATGAAATCACTTATATACTACAGGTTGTTTATCCCCGCAAATGCTGTTCAGGATGCCTCCGGAAATAACCTGTCAGATGATTTCACCTTAAATTATAAAGTTGAACAAGTGCCCACAGGAACCCTGTATATCGCCGGTTCCGCTCCGGCAGACCGGGAGATAAATGTTTCTGCCGGAATCACGGAAATATCCGTAAATTACAGTGACAGCCTCGAAGGCCTTACCCAGGGTATCACCTTTGAGGAGATACTGCTTTACACAGGCTCAGGTGACGAGGTTCCCATCTCCCGCGGCTTAACCGGAAACACGGTAATCCTTACCCTTGGTCCCGGAGCCGGACTTGAGCCTGGACAGGCTTATGAAGTCCTGTTACCGTCAGGAGCGGTACAGGATAGGTTTAAGCGAAAAAGCAGTTCAGATACGGTACAATTTAAGACCAGAGGGGAAGAAATTCCGCCCGAAATAACCGGCATATACCCTGCTGACAATGCAGACGGCATCAATATTTACCAGTCTGTTGACATCCGCTTTTCCGAGCAGGTAAAAGCTGACTGCAGCCTGATAGCCCTCTTTGACGACAAAGGGGTTGGAGTCCCGGCCAGGGTATTTGTACAAGGGGACAGACAGGGGATAACCATAGACCCGGTAATGGCATTGCTTCCGGCAGCCCAATACATGGCTGCGGTGCCCGGAAATTCTGTCTGGGATTTGTCGGACAACCCTCTGGCCGCATTTGAAGTGAATTTTACCACCGGCTCAAACTTATTAGAAATGGATATTGTCAATATATCGCCAATGGAGTATGATGTCAGCCTGGATACGTCTGTAGAGATAGGGTTTTCCTCACCGGTGTCCCGGGGACCGGGATTCGGTGATATAGAAATATCCGATTCTGAGGGTAACCTGATTGCCTTCCTGGCAACCGAAGCCGGTGACAAGGCTGTTTTAGTGCCGGAGGAGAAGCTTGAAGCTTTTGAGACATATACCGTAAAAATACCGCGCGGGGCATATCAGGATCTGAGCGGCAACACCAATGATGCCCTGGAAATAAGGTTTGTCACCGCACCGGCCCTGGAAATAAGAGACACCGGATTTATAGTTAACCCTGCGGCTTATTATGCTGTAGATACCCCGGTAACCTTCAGCACAGAGGGGATTGAAGGCTCATTTAAAAGAGCGGGTCGTGCCATCACCGCTTTTGAGTGGACCTTCAGTGATGGCAGTAAACAGGGCGAAAAAACAGTCGAATATAGTTTCACAGAAATCGGTAATCAACCGGTGGTACTTAATGTTACTGATAACAAAGGGGTCACCTATGAATATACAGCGAGCCTGCCCATAGTAGAAACGGGACCTGTTACTGTTTCCATTTCGCCTGAAAGGCACACACATGTCATCAAAAGTGCTGACAGGGCAGAAAACATTATAACTTACAGTATCCGGGTGCCGCGCGAAGCGGTCCCTGTGGCGGGCAGCATGAAGGTATTCCTTTACAAAGTCTGGGCAGAGCGTTTCGGCGGGTCCAGGTATCTTCTGAAAACCTTTAATGACATCACCATTCCTGAGACCGGGATACTTGATTATGACATAAACTATGATGACCTGGGTGATGCGGGAGGAATTTATACTTATGAAGTGGTCTTTCAATATGATGAATGGGGAGAGACCAAAACAATCCGCCGGTCGTTCAGGATAGACAATTATTACAGTGCAGTACTCAGGATAGCGCTCTATGATGTGGCAACAGGGGCATATATAAACAGCACGCCTCAAATTACGGTTAAAGTAGACGGGGAGAATAAATCGTTTGACAGGGAGTGGCTTATTAACCCGACTTTGAGCGGATATTGTCTCCGGGGCGGACTGTCTGCTGAGACACATGAAGTTGAGGTGAGCTTCCCCAACTACTATACCTCCGAAAAACAGTACATATCTCTCTCGGACGGACCGAGTGATTTTACCGTTATAAAATTAGAACCCCGTAAGGATGCGGACAAGCCAAAACTGCGCTATATCAAGTCCCAGTACACGGATTCCAGCAAACCTGATATTGCGATTTTTGTCCACGCCATGCCTTATAATATAAACCTAAACTTTACGGCTGCAGGAGACTGGAACGGTTTTGAACCCGGTTACCTGGAATTACAAACCACCTCAGGGAAGAAAATTACTTCTGTTGATATGAAGGGAACCAGTGCCGGTTTAACTGTAAAATATTTTCTGTGGTATCTCGATCCGGGGGATGGTATCAAAGCACGCATGGTTTCCAAAGATGGCACCAATTCCCCCTGGGTTGATGCCAAACTGCTGGCAGTGGAAAATCCTGAAGGAGTGTACACTACTTTCACCGGCAGTGGTTATTGGGCAAATGAGGGACTCTTGGTTGATGAGCTTCTCTCAGAAAAGATCCCGGTTTTGACAGGCATCCCTCTTTTGGAAAACACCAATAACTTCGGACTCTTTTCCCGTTGGCTGGATGTATCGGGCAACCGCGGCCTATACGATGATACCTACGTATTTAGCGGAGGAACGGACATCAACCTGAAATCAGCAGGTTTTATAACAGGCGGATCGTTTGCCGGGGCAGTGGGATATACATATAATCCTGATTCCAACACATGGGAGGTTGCGCAGGGTGAAGTTAAAATAATAGTCAGCGGGGAACGTGAGTGGAGAAAGGATTATGCTATTCCGGGCATCGACAAGGTCCCGGGACTTAACAAGCTGGACATCGGCGGATATGCAAAACTAATTATGCAGGCAGATGTAGGCGGGACCTTTATAATTGTATTCGAGCCTGACGGAGAGGAATACAAAGGGATTCTCTACTTTGCACCGGATGTGGAAGTTGTCGTCGGGGCCGGAAATGACGCGGTAAATGTTGAAGGCTACGGTGGAGGAAAAATTGCGGCCCAGGTCCATATCCCCACGGGATATGTCCAGGTGGACCCTTCGGCCCGCGCCGGTATAAGGGTCAAGTTCCTGCTGTGGGAAGGAAATATTTACTCTGTTGAAGTAAAGACTTCATGGAATAACGGTAAGGAAAAAGTCCCTGTTTACTTAGGTTATGCAGTATCTGAGCCGCTTATGGAAGCAATAGATGCAGGTGATTTAAAGCTTACCCCGATGTCTCGGGATTACCTGGACAGGCCCTCAGAGTGGGTGGTAGGTGACCGTAATGAACCTCAGGTAACGGTCAGGGCAGCAGATGCAGTATCCCTGCTTTCCCTCGCGGAGCAGGGTATCGTAAAATCCAATATTTACCCGGATGCAGAAGTACAGCTGGTACAAAACGGTGATGAACTATGGCTGATATGGACTGATGATAATCCCGAACGTTCCGATATGAACCGTACCCAGGTGATGTACTCGGTAGAAAAAGACGGCAGCCGGTCAGAACCCCAATGGCTGGGTGAGGACGGGACCGCTGATTTCAGCCCTGTATCGGCAGCTACCGGGAACGGTGTCCTGATGGCCTGGCAGGATGTCAAAGAGGTAATGCCTGAAGATGCAGAGATGGATACATTTATCAGAAATATGGAAATCAGTGTTAGCGGGGATGTCTGTACAGAAGGGAATAGTGTGCAGACAGTGACTCTGACAGATGATGCCCTGTATGACCATTCACCCACCCTGGCCGCAGATGGTGACAAAGCGCTCCTGGTATGGACCAAATCCGACCCTGACGGGGCGAAAAACAGTGACAGCCTGGTTTTCTCCGGCTGGGACGGCAGTGCCTGGAGTGAGCCTGAGGAAATTGCCGGGACTCTTCCGGAAGTGATGAATTCCAGCCTCGCCTTGCACGGTAATGAGGGACTGCTTCTTTATACCCTGAACATGGCTGAAGCCGATGCGGCAGAGCAGGACCGGACAGTATATGCCAGGGTTTATGATGGGAATTCATGGGGAGATGCGGTACAGATTAGTACCGGTGGCAGCAGTGTGGACGGCGGTGAGGAGTCTGCAGCCGCCAACCCCAGGGCTGTTTATGTAAATGGAGTCTGGTTCATCACTTGGTATCAAAATGGAAGTATCATGTATAAGGAAGGAATGGACGGAGCAGCACAGACCGCGGAATTATTGTCTCACGTACAGCCTGACTATAAAATCACCTTAAATGAGGGGGGAAACCCACAGATAGCCCTGGTTTACCAACGCACCGGCGCAGGCAGTGAGCAGAACCTTAGCGCATCCTTCTATGATACTGCAAAGGGAATCTGGAGTGGTGAAGCGCCGTTAACGGAGGGAGACGGATTCATCCGTTCCTTCACCCCGCTGTTTACAGAGGACGGCAAGCTAAAGGCCGCATATACCCAGGCGGAAGTGATTACTGAAGTCATCAATGGTATTGAGTATCAAAAACCGGGTGATAAAGTGGATTTAGGCTTATTAGCCTATACTCCGGTACATGACCTGGAACTGGAGGAACAGGGTTCCGAGGAAGAGGTTATTGAGTTGTCCCCTGAAAACCCGGTGCCTGGCACAGTAGAGACGGTGACAGTTACGGTCAGAAACAACGGGGATTTTGCCGAAAACGCTGTGGTTTATCTCTATGATGGAGACCCGGAGCAGGGCGGCACCAAAATCGGGGAAGACGTTAGTTCGGAGCCTGTCCCGGCCCGCTCTTCAGCCCAACTGGAGGCAGAGTGGTTTGTGGACCCGGCTGAGAGGGATAAATATCATATTTACGTAGTTGCAGACCCTGATGATGCCGTGTCTGAATCTAACGAAACAAACAATACCGCAGGTCGTGAGATCATAACTGCTGATATTGAGGTTAGCAATATTGAATATGAGAAACTGGCCCGGGATGATTACCTGGTAACGGCAAAGGTTATCAATACCGGCGGCAGGTCATTGGAAGGCATAGAAGCCTACCTTCACCATGAGCAAGCCGCAGAGCCGCTGCAAACCGGGAGTCTGGAAGAGCTGAAACCGGGACAGGAGGCAGATGTGTCCTTCGCATTATCCTTAGCTGGTCTTGTAACTGATGAAAACGGAAGAATCAATATGTCGGTGACTGCCCTGCCTGTGGATGGAACAGAGGAGTCAGACACAGACAACAATACGTACAAGTTTACCCTGAAGCCCGCCCCCATTATGGTAGACAGTATGGATCCCGGAGCGGGTGAAACAGGGGTGGGAATACAAAAGCCGCTGACCTTCAGTTTTAATATGGAGGTGGCAGCGGGGGAGCAGTTTGGCGGGATTATACTGGAAGACGATAACCTTAATACAGTGGTCATTGAAAAAACACTTGCAGGTAATACACTGACAGTGACACCCCAAAGTTCCATGCAGTACAACACTCGTTACACGATGACAATACCCGCTCGGGCTCTGGCCAACTCCTATGGGCATACTATGGACAGCCCGTACCAGTTGAGCTTTGAGACCACTAAAACCAGCCCGGAGGCAGTTTTTGCCTATCCCGGAGACGGTATGGAAAATACACCTGAAGATACAGACATCAAGATTAAATTTAACCAGAATGTTTCCGAAGAGGTTAACTTCAGCGGGATCGCACTGTACGGACCGGGTTCTGAAAAATTGGCGGCTTCGGTATCACTTGAGGGAGAATGGCTGTATATCGATCCCGCAGGCCGCCTTGAGGCAAATAAGGTATACACGGTGCTGGTACCCGCAGGAGCGGTTAAAAATGAGAGAGGCGAAATACTGCAGGAAGATTATGTACTGGAGTTTTACACTGGGCAGAGGATTGAACGGAGCTCGGGTTCCCATGACAACGCTTCTTCCGATTACAGTATTACCCGGCAGACTGCGGCAGACGGGAGCAGTAGGGCCACTGTCCATGTTGATGCCCAGTTGGTAATGAGACTGGGAAATGTGGGTGAGACAGTAACTGTAGATGTGGCTGCTGAAGTTAAAAATGATGAAACCATAAAGATAAGCCTGGATGCAGAAGCGGTGCAACAGCTTGCGGCCCTTGGGAAGGACCTGCAGATTGTGACCGGTAAGGGTGATGTCAGGCTGCCTAAGACTCTGATTGAATCCATAGCTCAGATGGGAGAAAACCCGGGGGAAACCCCTATGGTGATTACAATTGCTATGAGGGAGGAATCAGAAAACGACAGCAGCATGGTTTCCGGCATCTTTGATATCTCCATTACTGCTGGAAATAATCCGGTGTGGGAATTTAATGATGAAGTTACTGTGACCATTCCCCTGGATATGGCTGCGGTTGGCAATCCCAAAAGGGTTATTGCCTGTGTCCTTGACGAAGCATCTGGCAGCTGGCAGCCTATGGGCGGGGTCGCCGATGCTGCGGAGGGTACTCTCGATTTTAAGACAAGGCATTTTTCCACCTTTGCCGCATTTGAAAAGGTTATCCGCTTTGCTGATGTCACCAGTGACTGGGCTAAGGAGGAAGTGGAAATCCTGGCATCCCGCCGCCTGATAAACGGTAAGACAGAGACGGCCTTTGCCCCGGAAGACAGCATTACCAGGGCAGAATTCACTGCAATTATGGTACGGTCCCTGTATATTGAGCTTTCTGGCAGCAGAGGCACTTTCAGAGATGTCCCGGAAGACGCCTGGTTCAGCGGCGCTGTGGAAACGGCATATGGTTTGGGGCTTATCGAAGGCACCGGAGAGGCGGAGTTTGAGCCCAATGCCCGGATAAGCAGGGAGCAGATGGCGGCAATAGCGTACCGGCTCTACTGCTATAAAGCCGGCCGGGAGTCTGCAGACAGTGATGGCGCAAAGCCTGCAGGCAGTGATGATGCAGAGCCTGTGGACAGCAGTGATACTACATTTGAAGGCAGCATTGCCGGTACATATAAAGACAGCCGGGATATTGCTTCCTGGGCGGAAGAAGCCGTTGAATTTGCAGCCGGTTCCGGGATAATGAAAGGCAGTGAGGGCAGGTTCTACCCGGAGCGCAGTGCCACCAGGCAGGAAGCGGCTGTGGTGCTCTACAGGCTTTTGGAGCATATGGGAGAATTTTGATAAGACTAATAAGATTGAATGAAATCCCAGGGTCTGACTAAAGCAGGCTCTGGGATTTTTGATGTTACTGCCCGGATGCCACCGAAACTTGGCAGGGGTAGTAAACAATTCTGTAACGATATATGGTTGACATTGGGAAATTAACAATTATAATTAATATATGGGCATATGCCCAAAAATGGTGCTATCTATAATTGGTTCTGAAGTTTAATAAATCAGGGGGCAAGTTCAGAGATAAGGCAAAATGTTGCTAAAGCCCCCGGTATTAAGGAGGGAAAATGAAAAAGTTTGATGTTTTGGTTATTGGGGGAGGTCCCGGAGGAATCACTGTCACCAGGAATTTAGGCAGGAGAAAAGATATCTCCGTAGGCGTTATTCGTCCTGAGGACCACAGTATGATTTATTGCGCTATACCTTACGCTATTGAAGGGCTGATAAGTATCGAAAAAACTTTTAAGAGTGACGGTTTGGTAACTGACGTGGGAGCAGAATTAATCAGAGATAAAGCGGTAAAAGTTGATTTCGACAACAAGCAGGTAGCAGTTGAAAAGGGGGGTATTTACGGCTATGACAAACTGGTGATAGCGACCGGTTCCGAACCAGCGTTTCCCAGTATACCCGGAATTTCATTAAATGGAATTTTTGCAGTAAAAACGGAAAATGACCTTAGGAGAACAATAGCATTAAAAGAAACAGGATTGAAAAAAGCGGTTGTGGTAGGAGCCGGCGCTATAGGTGTGGAATTGGCACAGGCCTTAAAAGGCGTGGGAATATCAGTAGACTTGATAGATATTGCTGACCAGATATTAGGGAGTATTGCAGATAGCGATATGACCGCTGAAGTTCAGGGGAAAATTATTGATAACGGTATTAGAATGTTTTTGAATACTCAGGTTACAGCACTAAAGGGAGACAAAACGGTCCGGGAGGTTGTTCTGAGCAGTGGAGAAGCGATTAAGTTTGCCGATAAAGAAGGCGAACCTGTTCACGGAGCAGTATTTTTCGCTATAACTATGAAGCCCGGTATTGATATCTTTAAGGAAACGGCATTAGATATCGAAAAAGGAGGAATTGTTGTCAATGGCAGGATGGAAACAAATATCCCCAATGTTTATGCTGTTGGCGACTGTGTTCAATTTGTATCCGGTATTACCGGAGCGGTAATTTCGGGTAAGCTGGCTACAAATGCTGTGCCAATGGGTAAAGTGGCAGCCAGGAATATCATGGGTATTGACAGCGAATATCAGGGATATTTTAACGGAGCGGCCACCAAAGTTTATGATTTGTTTATCGGAGGAACCGGTTTAACAGAAAAAATGGCATTACAGAGCGGTTATGATGTTGTTGCAGGTTATGGGGCAACGACAACTATTTTCCCTATATTACCCGGCGCCAAAAAAGTCAAAGTAAAGTTGGTAGCTGACCGTAAAACCCACCGCTTACTGGGGGGTCAGATACTAAGCGAAGAGCCGGTTGGCGCCAAAATTGACCTCTTGACTTTTGCCCTGCAAAAAGCGACCCTGTTGGAAGAAGTATCAATGTTAAGCTATTCCGCACAACCCTACCAATCATTCTATCCCGCCCAAAATGCAATTGTAATGGCAGCAGATGAAATTCTGGCAGCATTAAACTGAAATAATCCTCCCGGAAATATAGTCGTTTTTGTGTCAAACCATACACGACAGATGTACACGTCCCAAGCAAAAAGAGGCCTGCAGGCTGCTTTTTTAAAAAGTCCTGTCAGACCTCTTTATCTTTAATACCGCATACGGTAAACGTATCTTAGTTGGTGCCGAAGGGGGGACTCGAACCCCCATGGTTTCCCGCACGATTTTGAATCGTGTGCGTCTGCCAATTCCGCCACTTCGGCATTTAATAGAGTACAACTAAAGTTGCATAAATTATTCTATCAAAGTTAAAGTTTAAAGTCAAATGGAACTTTTCTCTTCCACATTTAAGAGCAAAATTCTAAAAATGTTAAATATTGACAGCTAACAAAATATATAATAAAATGTTATCAACGTAAAGATTCAGAAAACTCAAACATGTTTTAAAGCCCCAGGAGGCCCGGGCTCTGAAAGGCTTTTTAAATTAAAATTGAATAGGGGGGTATTTGTGTGTATAAGATGGGGAGAGTTATGCCCAAAATCATATTTGCCCTGCTGATTATGGCCGTTCTGGCTACTGCCGGATGTGGCGCACAGCAGACAAGTACTAATACTAATCCTAATCCTGCATCAGATAATACTGCTGCCGAGAGTAAAGCGGCAGAAACGGGCAACATTAAAGCAAATGTTGCCACAAGCTTCAACAAAGAGGTAGATACACCACAGATCAGCGCCAGTACTTTTGTTGACCCTATGGCTTCAGTAATCGGTAATGTTCAGCTTGGTGACAACGTATATGTCGCTCCGATGGCATCTGTACGCGGTGATGAAGGACAGCCGATTTTTGTCGGCAGTAATTCCAACATTCAGGACGGAGTGGTACTTCACGGTCTTGAAACAGAAGAAAACGGTGAACCGGTGGAAAATAACATGTATGAAGTTAACGGACAGAAATATGCCGTTTATGTAGGCAGCCACGTTTCCCTGGCACACCAGTCCCAGGTCCATGGACCTGCAGCGGTTGGTGACAACACCTTTATCGGTATGCAGGCTCTTGTATTCAAGGCCAGGGTTGGCAGCAACTGTGTTGTAGAGCCCGGCGCCCGGCTTCTAAACGGTGTTGTGGTAGCTGACGGAAGGTATGTTCCGGCAGGTATGGTTGTTACTACCCAGGAACAGGCCGATAAGCTGCCTGTTATTGATGATACTTATTCAATGAAAGACCTCAACAAGGGTGTTCTTCATGTTAATGAAGGATTGGCTGCAGGATACCTCGGGGGTTCAGCAGAATCACACTAAACCCCAAAATTGCATATTCAAACAGAGTAGAAACTCCGGTGGGACCGCATTTCCTGACCGGAGTTTTTTCTTGTTTTCCACCCTTTGCCTCTTGTATATTGAAGGTGTTTTCAGGGCTGACGGGGAATTAGTGTAACTAATTGAACCACGGACCGGAACCTTTATGGATTCGGTTTCGTCAATAGTTTAGAACCTCGGGTAGGAGGGGATGACCGGGTGAACATAAGCGATGAAGCGCTTATAGAAAAAATAAAACAAGGCAACATTGATGCTTTTGAACAACTGATTTCAAATTACGAAACTAAGGTGTATACCATAGCATATCGTTATTTTGGTAACTATAATGATGCAAGCGACATGGCTCAGGAGGCACTTATCAGAGTATACCGGTCTATCAACAGTTTTCGGGGAGAGAGTTCCTTCTCTACCTGGTTGTACAGGGTGGTGACAAATGTGTGTAAGGATGAATTGCGTCGCCGGGCAAGACATACTACGGTATCTATGGATGAGATGATTGAAAATGGCAGGGCCCCTGCAGTGGAAAACAAGTGCAGACCTATTGAGGAAATGATTCTCCGTAAAGAGCTGCAGGATGAAGTTCAGGATGTACTGAACTCCTTATCGGAGGATTACCGGACCATTGTCATAATGAGGGATATCCAGGGTTATTCCTATGAAGAAATATCTTTTTTCCTGGAATGTTCTCTGGGGACCGTTAAGTCAAGGCTCAACAGGGCACGTAATGCATTAAAGGAAAAGCTGCTGGAACGCAGGGATTTATTTACGGGGACTCATGTGGAGGCCATTGAGAGGGGGTAGGGAGATGCAGTGCAGTGAAATAAGAGAGTTGTTATCGGCATATATTGATGGTGTCCTGGATACTAATGAAAACACAGCAGTCAAAGAGCATCTCAGGACCTGCAGCGAGTGCTCCCGGGATTTGGCTGACTTACAGGAGACCATCAGGCTGCTCCGTTCCCTTGGTGACATCAGGCCTCCGGAAGGTTTTCGCCAAGAATTAAGGGGAAAACTGGAGAAAGAGCCGCTGCCTGCCGGCAGTATTAAAAATCTCTTTTGGACCCAAAAAGCCCGCCGCTGGATCGCCGGACCTGGAAAGTACCTGGCAGCTTCATTTATAATTATCGGTCTGGGGCTGAGTACGGGGATTTATAACCTCCTCCAGTCTGGAATACTGCCTAAAAGTGCGTCATATGAAATGGCTCTGGAACAAAAGACGGAATCCGGTACAGACCGGGCAGCGCTGGAATCTGTGCCTCAAAACGGTAAAGAAAAGAGCATTGCGGAAATTCCTGCCGGAGAATCAGACACGGTATCTTCTACTGCCAGGAACCCGCAGGCCGAACAGAATGAAGGGTTTATTGCAGGGGCGCCTGCAGATATAGCTCTGAGAAAAGCCCTGGCGCCTGAGGGGAAAGGCGGAGGGACCGTTGATCCTGCAGCGGACCAAACTGCCGGAAATTCTATCAATTACTCTGCTGCCAATCCGGAGACAACAGTTTTAAGGAGCAGCTATCAGGAAGGCGCTTCACAGGATAGCATTACCGACCAACCGCAGCAGCCCTTCATGAAGAGTTCAGAAATATTGATTACAGCCATGGAGACTCCGGAATCGGGAACCACAACTTCAGAGGCTTATCCTGAATCTCCTGAAGAAAGTGCAGGAAGTGTATTAATAACTCCAAATTACGATTCAGGTGCAAGTAAAAACAGCGAAAAATCTGTTAGTGTTTCCGAGGATGCGGCTTTGTCCAACAATGGCATAAAAGGAGAAATAGACCAGGAGGCCGCTAAAGATGGTTTCCTCAGTATAGAAGTCAGTAATTATAAGGAGTTTGAACCAAAGCTGACAGGGCTTGTGGACCGGTTCAACGGTTCTGTCGAAAGTTCCACCAGCCTTACAGGAGAGTTGGTTAATGCCGGATTTGTTATCAGGGTTCCGGCAAACAGCTTTAACGAAATGCTGGGCAAGATTGAAGCCCTCGGGAAGGTTGCCGGGAAGCAGGTTTCCGACAGGGATATGTCTACAGAGATTGATGAGTCCCAGTCCAGAATGGATAACCTCCGGAATGAGGAGGAGCGCCTGCTGGGGCTGGTAGATAAGGCGAACTCCCTCGATGAGGCGCTGACTCTTGAAAAGGAACTGGCACGGGTCAGGGATGAGAGTGAACTAATTCAGGGCAAGTTAAACACTCTTAATGAATCCGGCCAATTTTCCCTGATCAGGCTTGATATCAGAGAAGCAGCGCCTGCAGAGGCTGAGCCGGTTCCGGAGAAAAGCGCAGCCGGGTGGCTTCTCCCGATAGCGCTGATTATTGCCGGGATTGGCGGTGTAATTTACTATTTCCGTATCAGGAGAGCTGAACCATAGGCTTGCGAAAGGCCGATAATTGGAAGGTTTCAGACGGGTAAATTGTGGATTTTGCGGTAAATATTATGGCGGGGCGCTGCCGGGAAATTTCCGGTGCAAGTACCCCGCCATAATATTATGCTTATTTCCCGGGCTGTGTTGCAGGTATTTTCCCATATTACGGTGAAAATACTATAAAATTATGGCGGGTTCACGCCCATGGGAGGAAACGTAATGAAAGATAAAACCAGGTTGATGATTTTAGATGGGAACAGCCTCATTTACAGGGCATTTTATGCTATACCGCTGTTAACCAGCAGTGAAGGGGAGTTCACAAATGCGGTTTATGGTTTTATGAATATGCTGATGAAGGTTCTCAGTGATGAAAAACCGGGTTGTATTGCGGTTGCCTTTGATAAAGGGAAGGTAACCTTTAGGAATGAAAAATTTGACCAATACAAGGGCACCCGGAAAGCGACTCCTGACGAGCTGAGACCCCAGTTTGCCTATGTGAAGGATATTCTAAAGGCGATGAATATACCGACCTATGAGCTGGAGGGTTATGAGGCTGATGACCTGATAGGCACAGTAACTAAGCGGGCCGAGGAAGAGGGATATATGAGCGTCATTGTGACCGGGGACCGGGATGCCCTGCAGCTTATATCGCCGGCTACCACGGTGATGCTTACCCGGAAGGGGATTTCGGAGACTGAGCTTTATGATACCGGCAGGGTAAAAGAGAGGTATGGCCTGACTCCGGAACAAATGATAGATGTGAAGGGACTTATGGGTGATTCCTCAGATAATATTCCCGGTGTACCCGGAATAGGTGAAAAGACTGCTCTCAAGCTGATAAACACGTATGGCAGCATGGAAAAGGTTTATGAAAACCTGGGTGACCTTACCCCAAAGATGCGGGAAAAGCTGACGGAAAACCGGGAACTGGCTTTTCTGAGCAGGGAACTGGCCACCATTATCAGGGATGTTCCCTTTGAACTTGATTTAATGGAGTGTTATCTGGAGGAACCGGATTATGATAAACTGATGCCACTGTTACAGAAAATGGAGTTTAAAACCCTGATTAATTCCTTTACCGAAAGAATGAAGGCTGCCGGACTGGCCCCATCCGAGTCCGGGCAGGCACCGCCGGTGTGTCAGGTGGAATATGAATGTACGGTACTGCCGCTGCAGGAAGGCCTGGACAGGCTGGCAGCTGACCTTGATAAAGGAGAAATAAGCATATCTTATGAACTCAGCAATCCTGACCCGATGCTCGCTGAACTGACAGGATTCAGCTGGAGTGTGGAACCCGGCACTGCGGCATATGTAACCGGGGTCGGGGAGGGCCAGGCCGAGTTATTCAGAGAAGAGGCAAATATATCTCCATTGGCGTCTCTGGCAGGGTCCAGAGCTGGGGTGAAAAAGTACTGTCATGACGGGAAAAGGCTTATGGTGGCACTTGATAGATACGGCATCAGGTGGGGGTCTGTTGCCCAGGATACGCTGCTGGCTGCCTACCTTCTGAACCCAACTGGGCATCACCAGGACCTGGCTGATTTGAGCGCAGAATACCTGGGGCGGGAGCTTGCTCCCGGCGATGAAAGCGCCGGAGCTGCCGGAACTTCCGGAGCTGCCGGAGCCGGTTCGAGTGCGGCTGTCATTATGGAACTGCAGAAGGTATTGGCGCAAAAACTGGCTGATGACGGCCTGGAAGAACTGTATTACAGTGTTGAGCTGCCCCTTACCAGAATACTGGCAGACATGGAGATAACCGGAGTCAGGGTAGACAGGGAGCGCCTCACGGAAATGTCAGCAGAACTGGCGGATAAGCTGGAAAACATCAGCACAGAGATATATGGGCTTTCCGGAGAGGAATTTAACAT
This sequence comes from Phosphitispora fastidiosa, assembly GCF_019008365.1. Taxonomy (NCBI): domain Bacteria; kingdom Bacillati; phylum Bacillota; class Clostridia; order Eubacteriales; family Peptococcaceae; genus Phosphitispora; species Phosphitispora fastidiosa. Next base: position 20,894 of record NZ_JAHHUL010000007.1, read on the forward strand.
AAATTCACCAAAACAGCTGGGCTACATCCTTTTTGAAAAAATGGGACTCCCGGCAGCCAAAAAAACTAAAACCGGTTACTCAACTGATGTGGAGGTATTGGAAAGGCTGGCAGCCGAACACGGGATAGCGGAGAAGATCCTTGAGTTCAGGCAGCTTGCCAAACTTAAATCAACCTATGTAGACGGTCTCCGCGGCCTGATTAATCCCCGTACCGGCAGGCTGCATACAACCTTTAACCAGGCGGTTACAGCAACAGGCAGGCTCAGCAGCGCTGAACCAAACCTCCAGAACATCCCGATTCGGATGGAAGAAGGCAGGCGGATCAGAAAGGCTTTTGTGCCTTCTGAACCGGGACACCGGCTTCTGGCTGCCGACTACTCACAAATAGAATTAAGGGTACTGGCACATATTTCCGGTGATGCCAATTTCATCAGGGCCTTCAGAGAAGGACAGGATATCCACACACATACTGCTTCCGAGGTTTTTGGTGTTCCTGAAAATGAGGTTACCAGGGAAATGAGGGATGGCGCCAAGGCTGTTAACTTTGGAATTGTGTACGGGATCAGTGAGTTCGGTCTGGCAAGGAATATCAGGATAACCAGACAGCAGGCCAGAGAATATATTGACGGTTATCTGGACCGTTACCCCGGCATCAGGGAATTCATGAAAAATATAGTGGTTGAGGCACGGGAAAATGGGTATGTGACCACTATCCTGGACCGGCGCAGATACATTCCTGACCTGAAAAGCCGCAACCACAATGTCAGGGCGTTCGGGGAACGGGCAGCCATGAACACCCCGATTCAGGGCAGCGCTGCTGATATCATTAAGCTGGCCATGGTCAGGGTGGCGGAATGCCTGGAGCGGGAAGGCCTGAAGACTAAAATGCTGCTGCAGGTTCATGATGAGTTGATATTTGAAGTGCCTGAAGAGGAGATGGAGAAGGCTGTCCCACTAATCAGGGATTGCATGGAAAATGCTGTAGAGCTGGAGGTTCCGCTGGTTGTGGACATGAAACAAGGCCCCAGTTGGTTTGATATGGAAAAGATTAAAAATGTCTAACATTTAACAATTAAAGTTTGGAGGACAATTTGCTATAATAGATATAGAAGTTCATGTTATGTTAACTAATATGGGGAGGTTACTACCTTATGCCAGAATTACCGGAAGTGGAGACTATACGAAGGTCCCTGGAAGATAAAATAAAGGGCAAAACCTTTACAGGCATCGAAATTTTTCTCGAAAAGATTCTTAAGGGCATTGACGCGGGTGAGTTTGATGAGAAATTAAAAGGCAAAAAAATAACCGGAATCAGCCGCAGGGGCAAATACCTGATCATACAGCTGTCCGGCGGCCTTGTAATGGTTGTCCACCTTAGAATGACAGGACAGCTCCTCTACTGTTCCGCAGAACAGGAACGGGTAAAACACACTCATGTGATTTTCCACCTGAGTGACAAATATGACTTGAGATTTGTTGACCAGCGCCAGTTTGGCAAGGTACAGTTTTTGCCCGCTAAAGATCTGGAGAACCTTTCCAGCCTGAAGAACCTGGGTGTGGAGCCTTTAAGTGATGATTTTACCAGGGAGTTTTTCAAAAAGGGCTTGCGCAACAGAAGGGTCAAGATTAAGCCCCTTCTCCTGGAACAGGAATTTATCGCCGGAATTGGCAACATTTATGCTGATGAGGCCCTGTTCCGGGCCAGGGTGAATCCGGAGAAGGTTGCCGCCAACCTCAGCCCCAGGGAGGCCTCAATGCTGTTTAATGCAATCAGGGAAGTCCTTATTGAGGGTATAGATAACAAGGGCACTTCCATCAAAGACTATATTGACGGTGACGGTAACAAGGGCAGCAACCAGAATAATCTCAGGGTTTACGGGCGTGACAGACAGCCCTGTACAAAATGCGGCACGGAAATACAAAGAGTTGTGATCAGGGGCCGCAGCGCTCATTATTGTCCCAAGTGCCAAAAAATCTAATAAGCGCTTTTTGCTGTACCGGTCCCGGACTAGCTCCCTGAATCGCAGACAGGCACATAAGGGGAACCCCTCCCATATATTACATTGTAAGGCCAAGGAGCAAGGAATCAGGAGGGGGGAGGACCGGTATAGTGGAACTGTTATCCATTATTGCCTTCGCAACAGCTTTGAGCCTGGATGGATTCGGTGTAGGAATCTCTTACGGCATGAGGAAGATCAGGATTCCCGTATTGTCACTGGTGGTAATCAGTCTGACATCATCTACGGCCATAGGGCTGACCATGTTATCCGGCCATTTCGTGTCACAGTATATATCTGCAGAAATGGCGGAAATAATCGGGGCATCAATCCTGATACTGGTGGGGCTTTGGATTCTGCTGCAGACCTGGTCAAAAAAAGAATCTCATATCAAGCCAGGGGAGAAGAGTGTTGGGGAACACAATCCTGAGTGCCAGACAATACTGGACTTTAAAATAGAGGCCTTTGGCCTGGTAATTAAGATAATGCGGGAGCCTACAGTTGCTGATTTTGACAAATCAGGGTTTATCAGTGTCAAGGAAGCGCTGCTCCTGGGATTGGCTTTAGCCATGGATGCCATTGGCGCCGGATTTGGCGCTGCTATGACGGGATTTACCCCTGTTTTAACTCCTTTGATAGTAGGGATTGTCAAATTCCTTATGGTAAGTCTGGGAGTAATTTTGGGGAGGCGTTATGCCGTTAATTGGCTGGGCAACCGGGCCGCGGTATTACCCGGATGGGTATTGATAATGCTTGGTGTGGCCAGGGTAATGAAGATCTAAAATGTAATATGGGCAGGGGTAGATGTATTCCTACGGCGGGCTACGTCTCCGCCGGCAGCAGCTCCCGCTTCGCGGGTCGCTGGCCGGACGGACGACAGACTCCGCCTTCCGGAACACATCTACCCCTGTTTCTACTATATTTGGTATGTTCCCCTTAAGGTAGACAGGTTAAATAATGAAAACCTACTGTCGAAAGGGGAGCATTATCATGTTTTGAAAAAGACCAATATAGCGGAGCAAAGAAAAATGCGGCTGTAGGAGAGTCATGTCGCAAACTTTGGTTAATAGGAGTGGCTTGATTTTTCCATTTGAGTTATAATATTAGTTAAGAATAATTTAGGGGATGTTTCTATGTCTCATATTTATACAATAGGTCATTCAATACATTCAGTTGAACACTTTTTATTATTATTAAACAGCAATGGTATAAACTGTGTGGTTGATGTTAGAAGTGTTCCGTATTCAAAATACAGTCCTCAATACAATATGAATGAACTGAGGCAACAGTTAAAGAGTAACGGCATTTATTACGTTTTCATGGGAAAAGAACTTGGAGCAAGACAATCAGATAAATCTTTATACAATGATGATGGATATGTTGACTTTGAAAGAGTCAGAAATAGCACTCTTTTTAAGACTGGTATTGAACGGGTTAAAGCAGGAATGAAAAAGGGATTTAAGATTGCTTTGATGTGTACCGAAAAGGATCCTATAGAATGTCATAGGAATATTTTAGTGGCAAGAGCGTTTTATTTGCAAAACTATCCTGTTTTAAACATTCTTGAAAACGGCGCTGTGGAAACACAAGATCATTTGGAAAATAGATTATTAGATAAATATTTTCCTAATAGAAATCAAAGAAATATTTTAGAGTTACTTGATGGTGAAATCAATGAAAAAGATATGATAATAAAAGCTTATCGAGAACGGAATAAGGAAATCGGATATAAGAATGATGATGGGAGTCAAGTAATATGAAAGTGTATACTATTGGTTTTACAAAGAAATCTGCTAGAGAGTTTTTTGCTTTGCTAAAAAAGCATTCCGTGAAAAAAATATTGGATATAAGATTAAATAATTGCTCACAACTGGCCGGTTTTTCCAAAGGAGCTGATTTAGAATATTTTTGTGAAATTTGTGGTATCGGGTACGAACACAATACCAGGTTATCTCCAACCAAATCAATATTGGACGATTATAAGAAGAAACGGATTGGTTGGCCTGAATACGAAGAACAATTTCTCAAGCTCCTAAGTGAAAGAAAAGTTGAAGAATTATTTAACTTCGGTGATGGAAACAATGATGTGGTTTGTTTTCTATGCAGTGAAGAAAAGGCAGACCAATGCCACAGAAGATTGGTGGCAGAATATTTTAAATGCAAAAATCCTAAGTTAGATATAGAGATTGTTCATATTTAATTAACCTGGTTACGAAGCGGGGTGGTAAGAAATGGTCAAAGAAATAATAATTTTGGCAACTTCGGTGAAATACCGAAATTATTGCATTGCCGGAATTGATAAAGCCACAGGTGAATGGGTGCGAATTATCTCGGATGATGATTCGATAGAAAATGCTGTCAGAATGGAAGATATGTGTTACGCGGATGGCTCTGTTCCCAAGGTTTTTGATGTGGTTCGAATAAAATGTAAGGGACATAGACCAAACTTTTATCAGCCGGAAAACTTTCTTCTAGATGATACCTGTTACTGGCAAAAAGTTGATAGGGCGAGTATAAGTGATGTAATAAAAGTTCATCCGCCTGAGGATAAACCATATATTTTTTATAATCATACAAAGCGCATTCACAAAGATGACTTAGAACAAATTTGTAAAGTTGCGTCGGACAACCACTCTTTAATTCTCATTTCTCCTAAAAATGTTATTGTTCATGTTAATGAATTCCCTGAACGGAAAACCGTAACAATTAGTTTCGACTACAACGACTGTACATATAAGTGGATACCTACGACAGATACAGACTTTAAGAAAAGATATTTGGAGTTAGAGCCATTTCACTATCGAGTTAAGGAACGGGTGTTCTTAGTATTAAGTCTAGGTGTATGTGACCCTAAAGATGGATGTCATTATAAGCTTGTTGCAACAGTATTAGAATAAAAGCAATTCTAGCCCAGGTCCTAATAATGACCTGGGTTTACTGTTTCTTAGGTTCTGCTGATAAAAAATAAAAATTAATACTTGATTAATGTCCGGAGGAAAAGTATATTTTATAGAGGATGGGCTTTTTGTAGTAGAAGCTGTTCCGAAAACTGTTCACACAAATAAGGAGAGTCATCATGACTGTTATTGGCCTTACGGGAAGCATAGCCAGCGGTAAGAGCCTGGTTGCTGAGGTTCTTAAAGAAAAGGGAGCGGTATTAATCGATGCTGATGTGGTGGCCCGGGAAGTTGTTGAGCCGGGGACAGAAGGCTGGAGGCAAATCCGGACCGAATTTGGAGATGCTATTTTAAAGCCTGACGGGACGGTTAACCGCAAAGAGCTTGGAAATATGGTTTTTGCCAGCCCCGGACTGTTGAAAAAATTGAATAATATTGTGCATCCCATCATAGAAAAAGAAGTAATCGGCAAAATAAATTTATTCCGTGCCGGCTCGGTAAATGGAAACGAGGTCATGGTTATTGATGCCCCGCTCCTTATTGAGGCAGGAATGCACCGCTTGGTAGATGAGGTCTGGGTGGTCGATATCCCTCATGAAGTGCGGGTAAGGCGCCTGATGGAGCGTGACCGGCTGACCAGGGAACAAGCGCTTGGGAGGATAAAAAGCCAGATGCCTGCAGAGGAAAAAAAGAAGTATGCCGGCATTGTCATAGATAACTCTGGAGACAGGCATGATACCAGAAAAGCTGTGGCAGAATTATGGGAAAGGCGTTTCGGGAAACCCGGGGTGGAAACAGTTGAGAAAACGAAAAATTAGACGTGGCCGGATTATCTGGTTGCTATTGCTGATTGCGGTCGTTGCTATGTTGAGTAGCAAATCATTTTGGCGGGTGTTTTATCCGCTGCCTTATAAAGAACTGGTTTTTTCCCAGGCAGCAAAAAACAATATAGATCCTTATTTGGTTGCTGCTATTATCAAGACTGAAAGCAATTTTGTGCCATCAGCCGAGTCCCCCATGGGAGCCAGGGGAATAATGCAGATAATGCCCGAAACAGGAGCATGGGCAGCACAACAGATGAATCTCAGGGAATTCAAACCAGACGATCTCTATAATCCGGAACTCAATATCAGGATAGGGTCCTGGTATATCAGCAACCTTAATACAGAGTTTAAGGGCAATAAAATACTGGTAGTTGCAGCTTATAACGGGGGCCGGGGAAATGTTAGAGAATGGCTGGATAAGGGCCTCTGGACCGGTGAACATGCAAGTGTTGATCAGATACCTTTTAGTGAGACCAGAGCGTATGTCAAAAAGGTATTACGGAATTATTCCTGGTATAGGTATCTCTATAAGGAAGCTCCCGGATAACCCGCTGCGTATGTGGTATACAGGTCGTACAGGAGTTCCCTGTGGGCCCGGTTTTAGTTTACAAAAAATGCAAAATAGGATATAATAAAAGCACACATTCCTTGACACCTCAAACGCACGTGGAAAGTAGGAGATTATTATGTTATTTGAGGGCAGGAAAACATTACAAAAAGGATATTTCACGGACCGGTCATCTATGGCCGGTCTTGTTGTTTGTGATTACAAATAGCAATTAGTTTCAGATATTATTAAAGGAAAGGAGTGAAGGGAATGCCGGTCCATGACAGGAAAGAACAAATGCTGAAAGCCTGGACAGAATTTGTGGAACAGGGGCATGTGAACAAAAACTGGGTCCGCCGGGAAATCGAAGATTCATGGCGCCGCAGCCGGAGTATGGGTATTGATAAGTGTCTTGAAAATATACCTTTTTTGGCTGAAACAGCTGAGCTGGAACAGCGCCGCGAAGCGAACCGGGAACTGCTTGAAATATCTTTCCCAATCATGAAGAACCTATTCTCCTTTGTTGAAGGATCCGGGTTTATCGTGGCCCTGATTGACCGTGATGGCATAATCCTGCAAAGCCTTGGCGACCGGGAGACTGTGGCCCTTGCATCCCGGAACAGCCTGGTTGCCGGAGCAAGCCTCAATGAAGCGGTATCCGGTACAAATGCAACCGGGTTAGCCCTCAAACAGGGACGGCCTATACAGGTTTTTGCAACTGAGCACTACATCAAGGCCCTTCACCCCTGGACCTGTTCCTCCGGTCCCATTTACGGGCATTCGGGGCAGTTGGTAGGGGCGCTGAGTATGACCGGTTCTTTTGAAAAAGTCCATTCACATACTCTGGGGATGGTTGTTGCCGCTATTGATTCTGTTGAAGGTCAATTAAAGGTAAATAAAGTCCTGGAAAACCTGCTGGTTGTCAATCGCTATCAGAATGCTATCGTGGAATCAATTTCCGATGGGCTGATAGCTGTTGACGAAAAAGCGCGGGTGACCAAAATAAATAAGGCTGCGGATGCTTTGTTAAAAATTAACCCGGATTCGGTCATTCATTCTTCAATTAACGAACTTCTGGGATATCACAACCCCATTTTAAAGGCTCTGCAGACAGGTGATATCTGCACCGATGAAGAGTTCCAGGCAGATACCAAGAGGGGTAAGGTGCATTGTACCATGACCTGCCGGCCCATCCGGAATCCCCAGCAGAAAATTGTCGGAGTTGTTACAGTTGTCCGGGAGATCCGGGCAGTTAAGCAGTTGGTAACCCGTATGGTCGGGGCCAGGGCCAGGTTTACCTTTGATGACCTGATAGGGAGGAATGCCACTTACCTGAAGACAGTGGAGATGGCCCGGACGGCTGGCGGAAGCTCTTCGAATGTGCTGCTGCTGGGTGAAAGCGGAACCGGCAAGGAGGTCTTTGCCCAGGCCATCCATAATGCCACCTCCAGAGCCAAAGGGCCGTTTATTGCCATAAACTGTGCTGCCCTGCCCCGTGAGCTGATAGGGAGCGAACTGTTCGGATATAACGAGGGAGCCTTTACCGGCGCAAAACGGGGCGGCAGTCCAGGCAAATTCGAACTGGCTGACGGGGGAACCCTGTTCCTTGACGAAATCGGGGAAATGCCCCTTGAGCTTCAGGCTAACCTGCTCCGGGTTTTGCAGGAAAAGGCTGTGGTTAGAATCGGCGGGGACCAGGTGATCCCGGTTGATGTCCGGGTGATTGCGGCAACTAACAAAGACCTGCAGCGTGAAGTGGAAAAAGGGGCCTTCAGGTCAGACCTGTATTACAGGTTGAATGTGCTTACAATAAACATGGTTTCCCTGAGGAACCGCAAGGATGATATCCTTCCCCTGACCGGTTTTTTTGTGGAAAAGGTTAATGCCAGGCTGGGTAAAAATGCCGTGGTAATCCCTCCTGAAACCCTTGATTACCTCCAAAGGTATCACTGGCCCGGGAATATCAGGCAATTGGAGAACGTGATTGAGCGTGCAGTTCACATCGCCTCAGGGGAAAATATCACCCCTGACTGCCTGCCTGATGAAGTACTGTCAGATACCCGGATTCATCTGGTCAGCGCCGCACAAGAAGCGGAACAGGCTGAAACAAAGGCTAACAGTGATGTTGTCGTCAGAAAAAGCGGTAGGAAAGCCGGCAGAACCGATATCCTCGAGGCCATCAAAAACAATGACGGCAATCTGACAAATGCCGCCAAGGACCTTAAAATATCAAGGAGTACTCTTTACCGGAAGATGGAAAAATATAGTATTAAGGTGGTTGAAGGGGAGTTTGTCTCATCAGGAATGCACCGGTCACGGCCCTTCATAGAAGTGGCCAATGAGCGCTTCCGGATTGATGATTAGAGTAAGCTGTATATACTATATAGTTAAGTTAATCTGCTGGACAGTTCCTACTGTCCCGTTTTCTTTTACAAACAGACCTGTCTTGCTGACCTGTCCCAGTGTCTCATTACTCTGGTTTTTGACGGCAAAAAGGGTTTCGATATTGCCAAGGTAGACAGCGCCAATGCCTTTTTCGCCCAGCGCAAACAGGGTATCCTTGCCATCCCCATCCTTGGTCCAGATGCGGAGTTTCTCAAAAACAGAGTCACTTTCGTCTATCCACCCGCTGCCATCCTCATCATAGACGGCCAATTCCAGGAAACCGTTACCGGTTTCGGGCCCGAAGAGTTCTCCGCCATTATTGATGACACCGTCATTATTGCGGTCAAGCGCCAGGAAGCCGCTCCCAGGCCTTACAAAGGAAATCTGGTCATTAGCGCCGTCTGTATCCAGGTCAAAACTAAATTTTGTATTGGTTAATTCGGCAGCTGCCCCGCTGAAATTAATTACCAGGGGGTCAATTTTTTCGGCATCACCGGCACGGATACTGATATTTTGTTCCTGCATAAAGGACCTGCTCATAGCTAAATCAACCGAGAAAGCTATTTCCCTGCCGTCTGTGGTATTTATCACCCCGGCAGCTGAAAATGATGTTGCTTCTGTTTCCTGGTACTTTTCATGGGATTCATAGACCATTCCCCAGCCCTGGTTTCCTTCCTGAGGGCGCCCTGCAGGGCCGCTGCCTGGGGATGAATTTTGTGGGCCGGCGCTGTTTTTGTCCTGACATTCCTCTGAAAGACAGGTCACCTTTATTTTTATTTTTTTACCTGTCATCATTTCAATAAGTCTTTCGATAAGTGAGACCTTGAGTTTATCTTCTTCAGACAGCAGGTCTTCGGGGCTGCCGCTGCCTTCTACGGACCCCGCCGCTTTTGCCTGAGCCGAGATGTCCACAGTATCCGGAGCGGAGGGGAGCGCTGCCTGGGCAGAGGCATTTCTTGCTCCCATTAAGGATTGAGGGCTGCGGGGACTCCGGCTGCCGACCCAGACCCTCAAGCTCTCACTTCGTTCATATGTCTCACTGTAAGTGCGGCTGCTGAACATGGCGATACTGCTGTTGGCAATTTTCATAACATTACTCCTCCCTGAGTTTACCTTTCCGCTAATTCCATTTTGCGGATTAATTGTTGGTATATTTTTCTTATCGGGAAATTCAAAAAATACTTTAGATAATAACATTTTGCCTGGATAACATTAAATTTGCAGGGATAATGATAAATTTGTAGAATATTTCCGGGGAATAATCACATATATAAGGAAGGCTGGGGTGATTATATGTATCCTGAGGAAGTTAAAGTGACGTACGGGGAAGGAAGGTATATGATTGAAATATCGTCAGTGGTTACCGGCGATGGTATTTCAATTACAATTACCGGGGGTGAAAAGCCCCACATCGGCGGGGTTGCATTAAGTGTGCCCCGCAGGAGCCTTGGTGGTGAGAAGGTCTCCTGTGATACCTGGGTGCTGCCGGTACCGGGACATAAAGATACCGAAATTGCTGTGCCGGTTGCCGAAATGGTTTCCAGGGAAACAGGCAGGACGGTTGCTGTTACTGCCGGGATTCATATTGACAGGGCTGAGGAAAGGGAGCTCCGGACACTGGTGGAAAACAGCCTGGCGGCTGCCGGTCTGCTATTGGAACAAATCGGCGAGCTTTCCGAAGCACAGGAAGACCGGCAGGAGGAAAAGGAAGTTCGGTCTGATAATGAGGAGAATGATGATGCACAATAACCTGAGGAGTTTTCTGGCAACACTTAAAAGGGAAAAACTGATTATTGAGGTAGGTGCCGAGGTTGACCCATATCTGGAGCTTGCAGAGATTCACCGCAGGGTCATAGAGGAGGAAGGCCCGGCATTGCTGTTTACAAATGTCAGGGGCAGCAGCTTCCCGGTTGTTACTAATCTTTTCGGTACCCGCCATAGAGTGGAACTGGCCATGGGGCCAAGGCCGCAGCAAATCCTGAAAAAGGTATCAGGAGCGATGGACAGGCTGCTGCCCCCGAAGCTGAAAAACCTCTGGGGGGAACGTGACTGGCTTTTGAGTATTGCCAAGAGCGGCCTTAACCGGGTTAGCCGCGATAAGGCTCCGGTACTGCAGGAGAAGCAGGCCGAAGTAAACCTTGGGGAACTTCCGGTACTGACAAGCTGGCAGGACGATGGGGGCCCCTTTGTTACCCTGCCTCTGGTCTATACCGAACACCCTCAAAACAGGGAACATAACCTGGGAATGTACCGGATTCAGATATTTTCCAAAAACCAGACCGGGATGCACTGGCAGATACATAAGGGAGGCGGGTTCCATTACCATGAAGCGGAAAAGCTGAACCGGCCGCTTCCGGTAACCCTGTTCCTGGGAGGACCTCCGGCCTTGATTATAGCGGCTATTACGGCCCTGCCCGAGCCCCTGCCGGAGCTGATTTATACTTCCTTCCTGATGGGAGAAAAAATGAATATGGCTGAGGTGGCGGGACATGCCCATAGATTGATAGCTGAGGCCGAGTTTGCCATCTGTGGGGAGGTTCCTCCCCATGAACGGAAACCGGAAGGGCCTTTTGGGGATCATTACGGCTATTATTCATTGACTCACGATTTCCCGGTATTTAATGTCAAACAGGTCTATCACCGCCGGGATGCCATTTACCCGGCCACAGTGGTGGGGAAACCGCGGCAGGAGGATTATTATATCGCAGAATGGATGCAGGACCTGCTGGCACCCATGTTTCCTGTCCTGATGCCAGGGGTAAAATCCCTCTGGGCCTATGGCGAGGCCGGAGTTCATTCCCTGGCGGCGGCAGTTGTCAGGGAGAGTTATTTCCGGGAAGCGCTGGGTCATGCCTTCAGGATACTTGGCGAAGGCCAGCTGACCCTGACCAAATTCCTCATGGTAACCGATGTAGTACTCGACCTTAAAGATTTCCCCAGCTTGCTGGAAAATATCCTGAGACGTTTTAACCCGGCTCGTGACCTGATTATAATTGATGACACGGCCATGGATACTCTTGATTACACGGGGCGTCGTTTTAACCGGGGCAGCAAGGCCATTATGCTGGGACTGGGTGAACCGGTGCGGGAAATTCCCGGGGAATATACCGGGGGACAGCTTCAGGGCATCGATGTGGTAAGACCTTACTGCAGGGGATGCCTGATGGTTTCAGGCAGTTCTTTTGAAGATGCACCGGGCCTGGCGGAAGAGTTGGTGAAAAATTCCCGCACCCGGCTGGAAGAGTGGCCCCTTGTGGTCTTGGTTGACGATGCCGCCGGAATTATGGATCAGACCGGGTTCCTGTGGACAGTCTTTACCCGTTTTGACCCGGCATGGGATATATATGCTGATTATAAGGTGAGAAACAACAAAATCAGGTATGAGGGACCTGTTATAATTGATGCCCGGATGAAACCCCAGTATCCCGCAGAACTTATTCCCCGGGAAGATATTGTCAGGAAGGTTTCTGAGCGGTGGAGTGAATTGTTTGATGTGTAGAGGTTATTTACACTCCCTATTTGTCTTGACAAATGGGGGCATTATATTTCGGCATTTTAGTTTAGCTTAAACACTACTCGATTTAACATAAGATTGTTCTGCTTAGAGTATAATTTTTGTTGAATTTATATTGTATTGTTTAATCTTTCGGTAAAGGCTTTGTAAACTTATACCCAATAATTTGGCCGCCTCCTTTTTTCCGTTTGTAGAATTTTCAAACATAAGCAGAGCTTTTTCTATGGCCTTTTTTTCTACAACTTTTATACCCGCTACTTTATCTGGAGATTCAAGGGTTTTCTCATAAGCATTTAAAACAAACCACTTGGGGAGGCTTCTTGTGGTTATTTTGGAACTGTTTTCCATAGCGACACAGTATTCAATTAAGTTTTTAAGCTCTCGGATATTCCCTGGCCAATTATATTCATTAATCAGGCATTGGACAGAATTGTCAATAGATAAATTTTTATTGAACTTCTTTTTGAAAATATTTAAAAAATATTCAGTTAACAAAGGTATATCTTCCCGTCTAGTTCGCAGGGGAGGTATTTCTAAAGGTATTACATTCAAGCGATAATATAAATCTTCTCTAAAGGTTCCTTCACTTACCATTTCTTCAAGATTTTTATTTGTCGCCGCAATTATCCTAACCTTTACGTTAACGATTTTTGTACAGCCCAATTTTTCAATAACACTGGTTTCCATAACCCGTAATAACTTGGCTTGCAACGCTAATGGCATGTCACCAATTTCATCCAAAAATATTGAGCCTTCATTTGCTATTTCAAATTTACCTTTCTTTCCCCCTATTTTAGCTCCAGTAAATGCTCCTTCGTCATAACCAAATAGCTCGCTCTCTAACAAATTATCCGGTATTGCACTACAGTTAATTGAAATGAAAGGTTTTATTTTTCTTGAACTGGATTCATGAATAGCCCTGGCAAACAACTCTTTCCCTGTTCCGGACTCACCTCTTATTAATATTGTAGAGTCAACACTGGATATTATTGTTGTTTGCTGCTTAATTTCATTTATTATTAAAGATTTGCCGATTATGCCGGAAAAAGCTGATTTATTAGCGAGAGCAGGAATACAGGTACTAGAGTTCATTTTTATAATGTATCCAATGTCATTAACGGGATTAATGTAAAGGGAGGATTTTGATTTGGCATTGGTTTGGTTTCCCACGTTTTCCCCAAAACTAAAATTTGGGTAAAAATGTTTGATATTACGTTTATCTCTGCTGTTTAACTCAAACAGTTTCTTAGCTTGTAAATTAAACTTGTTAATGTAGCCTTCACTGTCAATAATCATTACCGGGTCATCAAAGTTATTTAAAAGAGCTTCCATGAAAGCTTCGTCATGAATATAACCTGTATATGTAAAATAGTAATTTGAAATCAAAGTTGAAAGGTTTCTGATTAAAGAGAAATTTGAATCAACATTATTTGTTAGGTTATTCTTTGACATAAGATATACTACACCTAAGATTTTTTCCTCGGACAATATTGGATGGTAAATAACTGCTTGGTAGGGACAGTTTGCTTTACCTTTGCAGTTCTGACAGCCCAAAGAACTGGCTCTGTTTTCCATTACAAAGGGTTGACCGGTTCTAACCACCTGTTTTAAAAAGGTATCAGGCCTGGACCTGCCTATATTTTCCTTATAAGTCCCTGTTCCTGCAATGGCTTTTAAATCGCTTTGACATACCCCTAAATCGCAATTTAAAAATGGGGCCATTGTTTCGATTAAATCCTGAATTATCTTTGCTTCCATTCTCATTTTGTGCTTCACTCCCATTTTGTACTTCACGACATTGATATTGTTTTGAAATACTATAAGCTCGGGAAAAATGAAGGCAATTCATAGAATCATTATTCAAAAGGTAGTATTTGGTTTTATGGCAAAATAATCTTATTTTAATAATATTTGAATCTTTCGCTTTTAGCAATGGTTCGATTGCTAAAAGCGAATTTGCGTAGTTTACCGGTTGTTTTTCGGTTTTAACGGTGATGTTTTTAAGGATACAAATATGTCTGAAGAAATTAAAGTCTGCTAAGCCAGGAGTTTTGCCTGTATTAATAGACCTTAACTTGTACGACAGGCGGCCGCATCCATTATAAATTCCTGGGAATCTCCCAATTGACTGCAAATTAAGTTGGGTTTTCCTTATACATATCTGATTTGTCTATGCCGTAGATTACGGCATTTTTTCATCTGTTATTTCTTTACCTTTGTGTACATATTCCTTATAGTTATCCATGTTTATGTCGTGAACAATACTTTTAACGACAAATCTTACAAGGAAGCCGTAAAAATCGCTCATCTGACGAATGCTTTATGAACCGCATCATAAAAGAGTAAATAACATTGCGGCGCTAACTTAAACAACGTCAAACACAATTGGTAAGCCGTATGCCTTGGTAGGGCACGTACGGTCTGATGAGGGGGGAAGCCATGGAAATGGTTTCCCTACTCTATTATTTTTAACAGCAATTTTGGGAAATACACAATTATTAAAAGTAATAAAAATAAACCGTATTTCTCAATAATGATAAATACTTCAAAACAAGAAGTCTCCTAAATTGCCCAATCTAAAGGGTTTTAACTATTGGCACAACTTTTGCAATATTGTTTACCAAGTTAAGTTAGTTTAATTGAGGAGTTGATGCTTATGAATTGACAAGAACACTTTAACTGTTAGGATAAACATTTAAACTAAGGGGGAATTGTTTTGAAATTCGCTACCGAAAAACTTAATTTCATGAGCCAGGAGCAGATAAAACAATACCAATTTGAGAAACTATCAAATCAATTAAAGTACTGCTATAATAATTCAGAATTCTACCGAAAAAGATTTAAAGATGCTGGTGCACTTCCTGGAGATATCAAATCAATTGAAGATTTCA
This sequence comes from Phosphitispora fastidiosa, assembly GCF_019008365.1. NCBI lineage: Bacteria > Bacillati > Bacillota > Clostridia > Eubacteriales > Peptococcaceae > Phosphitispora > Phosphitispora fastidiosa. The sequence goes on from NZ_JAHHUL010000007.1 coordinate 35,950, forward strand.
GAGAATTGCCTGTTTTCATGACCAAAGTATTAGAACGGGAAAGCCAGAGGGAATCACTTGAAAGATATGGCCATCCCTTTGGAATGCACCTATGCTGCCGCCCGGAAGAACTGACGTTAACTTCTACTACATCCGGGACTACCGGTATACCTACATTTACCTATACCTTTTCACATCGGGACATCAATGGCTTGCAAGCGCAAAACTGGGCACATATGTTCAAGTGTGGTGGAGTTTCACCGGGGGACAGAGTTTTATTTTGTTATGCCCTGGGGATTTACGCCACAACAATGGTTTTATGGGGAATAAGAAAATTGGGTGCTTTACCCATAGATGTAGATGTTCGCGGAGGTTCCGAGCCGATTTTGCAGTTTGCAGATTTGGTAAAACCTTATGCTGGCTGTTTTACTCCATCTTTGGCAGAGTATCTTATCGGCAGATCTCAGGATGTTATTGGTAAACCGGTCAGCGAATTGGGATTTAAAGCGCTTTTCCTGACCGGCGAGCCCGCCGTGGGAATTCCCGAAGTCAAACAGCGTTTAGAAGATGCGTATAAATGCAGGATTTATGATTATATGGCCCAGGGTGGGGGATCATTTGGTTTATCATGCGATTCGGATGAGTATCACGGGATGCACTGTTATGCACCTGATTACAATTTGTATCAGGACGATATTATTGATCCTGAGACAAAAAAGCCTATCGATATTGTTGAAGGCGCAATTGGTGAAGCAGTTCATACTTCCCTGGATCGCGATGCTGTACCGGTCATTAGATACGCATATGGCGACATTGTGCAAGTATACACAGAAAAGTGCCCGGCCTGCGGTTTTGCAGGAAAGCGCGTCAAAGTTATCGGTCGGTCCGACGACATGCTCATTGTAAAAGGAGCAAACATTTATCCTGCAGCCATTAAGAACGTTATCGCCGAGTTCATACCCAAAATAACAGGAGAAATGAGAATAGTTTTGGATACTCCTCCCCCGAGAGTGGTTCCGCCACTTAAAGTTAAATTGGAGTACGGTAAAGGCATGGGTAGTGACCAATTACCGGGTTTGGAAGCGGAAATAAATAAACAGCTTCACGCAAGAGTAAGGCTCACACCTAAAATTATCTGGGTTCCACCGGGGTCCATGGAAAAATCAATGAGGAAAACACCTCTGTTCGAAAAGAATTATTAGTATAACTAAAACGATGTCAGCCTAATGGGTTGTGGGCGTTATCCCTAAAGGGGTTTTTAGAAAAAATAGTTTAGAGTCAAACGGCAGAAATTTGAAAAAGGAGGGAACAAAATGAAAAATCTCCGGTGGGTTATGGTAATTGGTGTCTGTTTAATAGGTTTTCTAGCCTATATTGACCGTGTTAATCTCTCTGTCGCAGCGGCGCCCATTATGAAAGAATATAATTTTTCAGCTACTCAAATGGGATTAATTCTGGGCGCAATGTTTCCCGGTTACTTGATATTTAATGTTATTGGCGGGGCTATCATGGACCGTTTCGCCCCGACAAAATTTCTAATGTTTGCAATTGCTGTATGGTCACTTTCAACTGCGTGGTTCACCCAGATAACCAGTTTTGGTTTATTTTACCTCAGCAGGTTTATTTTTGGGTCTGCCGAAGGATTTATGCCTGTTTATAACACTAAGATTATATCTAACTGGATGCTCCCTAACGAGCGTGGTAGGTCCCAGGCCTCGTGGATTGCTGCCACTCTGATTGGGATGGCAATTGGGGCACCGGTTTCCGGGCTTATGATCAAGGCATATGGCTGGCGCACTTTGTTTTATATCTTCACTGCCTTTGGTTTTGTTATCATTGCTGTCCTTCTTACAGTAATGAAAGACAGTCCGAAGGAACACCGGCGTATTTCGCGGGAAGAATTAGAAATGATCGAATCTACCCTGGAAAAAGAAAGATTGAATAAGGCTCATACTGCCGGTGAAGTAGCTACCAGGGCGGAAATATTCGGCCTGTTAAAGGATCCTTACCTTTGGCTTATTTCGATAGGGTATTTTACAGCAATATCAATGTGGTGGGCTAACCTGACATGGCTTCCCGGCTACCTGGTTAGCGAAAAAGGTTTCACGGTACTAAAATCCGGCTACTTATCAGCTTTTCCTTTCTTGATGGGTGCTATTGGCCTGATGTGCGGAGGGTTTATCACTGACCACTTTTTAAAGGGCCGGCGAATACCTTTAATATTCTTATTTCAGTTATTGTCCCCACCTTTGGTGATGGTGGCTATTGGCAGCTCTAATAACGCAATTATGGTTACGGCCTTTGCAATTTCCATGTTCTTTACCTGTGGAGCGGTAGGGCAATGGTGGCCGCTGCCTATGGAGCTTTTTTCCCGTAAGTTGTCGGCTACAGCCGGGGGCATCATGAGCGGCATTGGCACTGTAGGCGCTATTATCGCTCCGGTTATGTTAGGGTATGTTTTTGACGCAACAAAATCCTTTTACTGGGGTTTTGGAATCATTGCTTTAGTTACCTTTGTCGGAAGTTTTATTTCACTGGCGATTTCCGGGCACGAAAAAATGCTGCAGCAGAAAAATGCAGAGGGAAAAGGATTTCCCCAATCAGCAGCATAGGCTATATTCAGACATACTTTAAGATCCAGTAGTATTCATGAGGGGCGGTGAAAAAATTGGATGGTGCGACAATTCATAGGTTACTTAATGAGTATTTAAAATTGCGAACTCCTGCCCTTGCTTTTAAGGTGTTTGAGAGCGAACAGGAATTAGCTAAGATAAAAGGAGTCAGAAAACCTCACTGGCAAGGGACAATGTGCCAATTGCTAACCGCATCCAGAACTTATGGTTGGACTTTGGGGTTTACCAAAGCTGACCTGGGAGTACCTAACTGTGCGGCGGTAATTGGCCTGTGTGAAATGCCACCGGGAGCATTGCAGGGGGAAATGCTGCATGAAGTTTGGTTTGAGACCGTTGAGGATGCTAAAAAGCATATGGACCAAATGCCCCGGATAAAACCAGGGAGATACTCTGCTGCGGCAATCTCTCCTTTAGTTAAAGAGCGTTTCGACCCCGATATTATTCTTGTCTATGGGACCCCCGCCCAAATGATAAGATTGATAGCCGGATTACAATGGAACAAGTATGAGCGTATGACTTTTTACGCGGTAGGAGAAACAGCCTGTGCTGATTCTATTGCGCAATGTTACTTAAGTCAAAAGCCGTCGCTGGCAATCCCTTGTTTTGGTGAACGAAGGTTTGGCGGGGTAATGGAGGATGAATTAGTAATAGCCCTTCCAAAGCACTATATTGCGAAACTTATGGAAGGACTTGAAAGAACCGAGCGGTCGGGGATAAGATACCCGATACCGTTTTATGGAGTAACTGTTGATCCTGGACCGGGAATGCCGCCAAAGTACCAGTCATATCTTAATCGACACAGAACAGAGCCTAAATAATCCCAATGCTGAGGTAGCAAGCCTACATTCAGTTTCATGCTAAATACGCATGGAACTGAATGCGGGGATTATTAAAATTTGGAGAAACACTGCGATAATAGGGAGGAACTACGCCGTATTGGTCTGGTGAACAAGTTTGTATCGCATGAGAAATTAAATAAAACTGTTACCAGAAGCCGGTGTTTCAGGGTAAGTAGTATAAAAATTATCAGAGAGGTGATTTTTATGTCCAAAAAAGTAGGTATTGTAGGAGCAGGGGTGACACCGTTCAAAGGCAAATGGGTTGAAAAGACATATTACGAATTGGCACAGATGGCCACAGCCAATACACTTAAGGATGCCGGTATGTCGATTAATGATATTGACGGTGTAATTTACGGGATCTACAACGATATTTTCGAGCGGACCTGCATCCCGGAACACCCGTTGCAGGGGATTATCGGTCTGCAAAATAAGTTTGGGATGCGTGTTTCCTGCGGCGGCGCCACTGGCGCATATGCTATATCGGCTGCTCACGCTTATGTGGCTTCCGGAAGGTTTAAAGCTCTATTAGTGCTTGGGGTTGAAAAGGCCACGGATTGCTTTGATTTCCAGTCTATGTCGGCCACCCCGGAGGTCATTAAGACAATTGGCTGGTCAGGGGACAGCTTTTTCGAGCAGAAACTGGGCTGGACGGCGGCGGACAGTTATGCAGAAGTAGTTTTGGCTTACAAGGACGAGTATCCAAATGATTTGAAACCTGAAGTAACTGCCCGTATATCGGCCCAATTGAGCGAACAGGTTAGGACGAACGAATTTGCTCAGCGGCAGTTTGACCAGGTAACCCCGGAGGAAGTAATGAACTCAAGAATAGTAGTCCACCCCTTCAAGGAACTTGAAGTTTGTGTATACTCCGAAGGGGCCGCCGGTGTGATTGTAGCTGAAGAAAAGACTGCCGAGGCAATCGCCAGAAACATGGGCCAGCCGGTGATCTGGGTCACTGGGATGGGTGAATCAAATGAACACTCCTTCGCCGGTAAGAACCAAAAGGTGATGCCCCGCATCATGTCTGATCACATCGCGGCCCAAAGGGCTTATGAGATGGCGGGCATCAAAGATCCCCTGGCAGAAATTGATATAGTGGAAGTCCATGACGCCTTTGTCCCTCAATTGGCAATTACCCTTGCCGAGATGGGATTTGTCCCGATAGGAAATGCCAATGCCTTAATTGAAGACGGAATCATGCTCCCGGGAGGCAAGCTGCTGGTCAACCCCTGCGGTGGGCTAATATATTGCGGTCATGCCGTCGGCGCCAGTAACATTATGTCCGTCTGGTCCGCCAGGCGGGAGCTGATCAAGCGCGGTATGCGCAAGGCTGCGGTGCATGGGACAGGGAGCACAATAGCCCAGTACGGTGTAGTGACTATCCTGGAGAACCAGGGATAATAAAGGGGAGGGAAAGAATGTGAATAATAGAGTTATCTCTTTAGACATGATACCGGAAGTGGGGACCGAGAAAGTGTCCCAAGACAACCAGGATTACCTGATTGTAAATGATGCTATGTTTACGTTCTACAAACGTTCGATGGGGGAGTTATCAGCTTTCTTCCTGGCTTTACGGGATGAGAAAAAGATCCTGGGCACTAGATGCCCCAAGTGCGGGATGGTTCGTGTACCGGTAATCATGACCCGCTGTCCGGACTGCGATTTTGTAGAGATGGAAACCATAGAGGCCGCAGATATGGGCGTAATGCTCTCAACTCCCCCGATCACTTACTTCGCCAACGCCCTCTTCCAAAAGCAGGTTCCCTTTGGGCGCGGCCGGTTGGTATTGGATGGCGCTGACACCGCTGTATCCGTTAACTTCTATACAACCAAAGGCATCCTGGTTCCTGGCATCGTCACCAAAGGCACTAGGATGAAGGTAGTATGGCGCGATAACCGCGAAGGGGCCATCACTGACTTTTTCTGTGTCCCCGCCTCAGAGCTAACCCCCGAGCAGGTCGCCAAAAAGGGTCTGCTAGAGTCCGAAATAGACTGGGACACTGTTGTTGAGCCGGAGCTCCCCACCGCTACCGCCGCAGATGGGGACAGTTTTAAAGCTGCCCTAGCTGAACTGAGACAGGTCGCCGAAGAGATGAATACCTGCGAGCGGGCGCAAAAGGATATTGCCAACTGGTACAGGGATGTGCTAGTGAAAACAACCGGGGGCAGCTTCTCCATCAGCATTAGGGACGGTGTTTTTGAAATCAAAGAGGAGATACCCGCCTCCCCTGATTTCACGATGGTGCTGGCAGATCCCGCAACCCTCGTTAACGGGATTACCTACCGCGGCTCCTTAACCCAGGCGATCATGTCCAAAGACCTTTGGATCAGTAAAAATGCAGAATTCACCACCATTTTCAAGCTTGAGCGGATGGCTCGTTCCCTGGCCCGCAGCAAGAAGAGCTAGCAGCCGACTGCATATTAATTCTGCTGTTTAAAGGAGGCTGAAATGAAATGAGAAAGCTGCTGTGGCAGCCTGGGAAAGAAAGAATTGAACACAGTAACATGTTCCGTTTTATTCAATTTGTGAATTCAAAATATGGACAGAATTTTACCACCTTTAATGAACTGTATCGTTGGTCTGTCGACAGCGCACCGTTGTTTTGGGAGTCTATGTGGGAATTTGGGGAGGTTAAGGCCTCCCGAAATCCCGATCAAGTGGTGGAAAATTTTTCGGATATGTTGGAATTCGTGTGGTTTCCAGGTTCACGGCTGAACTTTGCGGAAAACCTGCTGCGATTCCGGGATGACAGGACAGCCATAATTTCGAGGAATGAAAAAAGCGGACCGGTAAGAATAAGTTATGCCGTTCTTTACGAGCAAGTGGCTCGTTTAGCTAAATCCTTAAGGGGAAAAGGAGTTGCGGCTGGCGACCGGGTGGCAGGCTTTATCCCCAATACTGCTGAAACGGTAATTGCCATGCTGGCGGCAACCAGCATTGGGGCTGTCTGGTCTTCTTGTTCTCCGGATTTCGGTATTCAGGGAGTCTTGGATAGATTTGGACAGATCCAGCCTAAAGTACTGTTCGCCGCCGACGGCTATTATTACAATGGTAAGCGATTGGATTGCCTGGAGCGGGTGGCAGGAATCATTGAGCAAATTCCGTCTATTGAGCATGTAGTTGTGATCCCCTTCACCGGGCAGGCACCCGACATCAGCGCGCTGCCCAAAACGGCCCTTTTTGAGGATTTCGTGTTCGGGGAGGAAGGACTGGAGATAGAGTTTGCCCAACTTCCCTTCGATCACCCTGTCTACATCATGTATTCTTCCGGCACCACAGGTGTCCCCAAATGTATCGTCCACGGTGCCGGCGGCACCCTGATCCAGCACTTAAAGGAACTGATTCTGCACACAGATCTAAAGCGAGAAGATATTATCTTCTATTTCACCACCTGCGGCTGGATGATGTGGAACTGGCTGGCCAGCTCCCTGGCCGTAGGGGCCACCTTGGTGCTATATGACGGCTCGCCTTTTTATCCCAATGCGGATACTCTCTGGAAAATGGCCCAGGACGAAGGAGTTACTGTCTTTGGGACCAGCGCCAAATACTTGTCGGCAGTAGAAAAGGCGGGGTTGAAGCCGGGGCAGGAATATGATTTAAGCAGATTAAAGGCCATTCTATCGACCGGGTCACCTCTTTCGGTAGAAAGCTTTGAGTTTGTTTACCGGGACATTAAGCGGGATCTGTGCCTGTCGTCAATATCGGGCGGCACTGATATCATCTCCTGTTTTGCCCTCGGTAACCCTATCGGGCCGGTTTACGCGGGAGAACTCCAATGCCGGGGTCTGGGCATGAAGGTTGAAAGCTTTGACCTGCAGGGTAACTCTGTCCTAAACCAAAAGGGAGAGTTAGTTTGTACCGCATCCTTCCCCTCCATGCCAATTTACTTCTGGCAAGATCCGGATGATTGGAAATACCGGAAGGCCTATTTCGACGTGTTCCCCAATGTCTGGAGGCATGGTGACTATATCGAAATCAATGAATCGGGTGGAGTTGTCATTTATGGGCGTTCAGATGCAACGCTGAACCCGGGCGGGGTGCGGATTGGGACTGCGGAAATTTACCGCCAGGCAGAATCCCTGCCGGAAATCGCGGACTCCCTGGTAGTAGGCCAGGACTGGGATAATGATGTGCGTGTCATCCTGTTTGTAAAGCTAGCGACAGGGGTAACGCTAACTGTAGATTTGATCAAGAAAATTAAGGCCGCGATTCGTGAAAACACCACCCCGCGTCACGTCCCGGCCAAGATTATTGAGATTAAGGACATTCCTTATACCCTTAGTGGGAAGAAGGTTGAAATCGCGGTCCGCAGCATTATCCATAATCAAAGTGTGGATAACAGGGATGCTTTAGCTAACCCGGAAGCCCTGGATTTATACCTATCCCTCCCTGAACTGCAGACCAACTAACCTGCCCGCGGAAAGAGAGGAACCCATAGTGAAAACAAAGTCGGTAATTTGCGACATTAATGATGGGATAGCGGTAATCACTATTAATAATCCGCCCGTTAATGCCCTAAGTAAACCGGTTATGACTGAACTTAATATATTTTTGGATGGGATCTTAGCTAGCAGCTCTATACAGGTAGTAATAATCACCGGCTTTGGCGAGAGGGCTTTTGTGGCCGGGGCCGATATTAATCAATTTCTAACTCTGGATTCCTTATCTGGAAGGGACTGGGTACTTGATGGGCAAAAAATAATTTCTAAGATAACAACTCTGAGCCAGCCGGTAATTGCAGCTATCAATGGGCCTTCTCTGGGGGGAGGTTGTGAGTTAGTCCTGGCTTGTGATATCAGGATCGCCAGTGAAAACGCTTTTATCGGGCTGCCGGAGGTAAACCTGGGAGTCATACCGGGATATGGCGGAACACAACGGTTGCCCAGATTAATAGGTCAGGGCCGGGCGATGGCAATGATTTTAACGGGTGACCCGGTTAAAGCGGAAGAAGCCTTGCACATCGGGTTGGTTGAAAAGCTGGTTCCGGCGGGGCAGGCGCTTGCAGAGGCCATGATAGTAGCAAAAAGGATAATGACTAGGGGACCTTTGGCTGTAAGGGCTGCCAAAAAGGCAATCGACGGAGGCTTGGAAACTACATTGGAAAAAGGGCTGTTATTGGAAGCAGAGCTTTTTAGCGCTATCTGCGGTACAGAGGACCAAAAGGAAGGAGCCAAGGCGTTTCTTTCTAAGCGACCGCCCGTCTTTAAAGGCAGGTAAGCCAATGCTGATAGATTATAGGTGTAAGGAGTAGAGCATAATGGAGGATGTATTAATTTTATCAGGCAGTCGAACACCGATTGGGGATTTTGGTGGCGCCTTCAAAGAACTGCTGCCTAATGAACTGGCCCTGTATCCCGTAAAAGAGGCTGTGGCCAGAGCAGGAGTAAATAAAAGCGAATTTGACGAGGTCATCCTGGGGAACTGTATTCAAAGGACAGATGAGCCTAATGTTGCCAGAGTAGTATTATTAAAAGCCGGTTTCCCGAAAGAAGTGACAGGGTATACTATTCAAAGGCAGTGCAGTTCAGGTATGCAGGCAATTGTATCGGGAATTCAACAGATCCGGTTAGGTGATTCAGACCTGGTGGCAGCCGGCGGGGTGGAGTGTATGAGTTCTTCCCCATATTCCCTAAAAAATGCCCGCTGGGGCCAGCGCCTGCAACATGGGGAAGTGCGGGACTCTGTTTGGGAAGTGTTATGTGACCCCACAAATCATATCATGATGGGACAAACGGCGGAAAATTTGGCTATAAAATATGATATAACCAGAGAAGAGCAGGACGCCATAGCCCTGAGAAGCCATCAGAAAGCCATAGCAGCAATCAAAAGCGGTCGGTTTAAAGACGAGGTTGTGCCGGTGACTATTACCGTGAAAAAAAATGGAAGAGTGATAGATACGGATGAACGTCCAAAAGATGGTTTGTCTATGGCAGACCTAGCTAAATTACGACCGGCCTTTTGCGAAAACGGCACCGTGACAGCAGGCAACAGCTCCGGCATAAATGATGGCGCCGCCGCAGTGGTATTAGCTTCGGAGCGAAAGGTCAGGGAATTGAATGCCAAGCCCCTGGCTAGAATAGTGTCATACGCCGTAGCCGGGGTCGAGCCTGAATTGATGGGCTATGGGCCGGTACCTGCTGTGAAAAAAGCACTCCAAAAAGCCAACCTGACTATAGGTGATATAGATTTGTGGGAAGTTAACGAGGCCTTCGCAGCCCAATACCTGGCTGTGGAAAAAATGCTGGGCTTAAATCGGTCTGTCGTCAATGTTAATGGTAGCGGGGTGGGCCTTGGACATCCCATAGGCTGTACAGGGGCCCGCATAGTGGTAACTCTTCTTTATGAGCTGAAGCGTAGAAATTTACGGTATGGCCTGGCGACACTTTGTGTTGGTGGCGGGATGGGTAAAGCTATAATTATTGAAGCGGTCTAGGAGTCTGTCCGAGAATTAATGAAGAATCCAATATATGGTAATAGACGGGAAGGGGTTTTGGTGACTTATGTAGAAATATATAAGCATGAGTAAAAAGTATAAAGACTATAATCAAAATTCTACTATATGCTTACGTTACTGGTGTTTATTCGTCGAGAAAGATTTCGAGTGAGACTTTCCCGATAAAACGGACACTGTAGAGTTAGCTATTCTCCTAAAATCTCACAATTGCTTGAATTTACGTATTTCCCCTAATTTTTATAGGTAAACCGGCGATGCCATAAAGTGGCATCGCCAGCCCGTTTCAAGGGTTCTAGGTATGGTCTGGCTGTAAAGGGTCTCCGGCTGACGCCTTCGATGAACTCCGCTAACGCTCCGCTCTTGACAGCCCCCATGGCTAGTGGCTTTATGCCGCGGTTTTTTGGTCATACATACGCCTGAATTCTGCAGGTGTCATGTACCCGAGAGACTGATATCTCCTCTTACGGTTATAAAATGTTTCAATATACCAGAATATGTCCCGGTGGGCTTCTTCGCGTGTTTCATATTTCTTGAGATATAGCATTTCACATTTTATCGTACTAAAAAATGTTTCCGCACAAGCATTATCGTAGCAATTACCCTTGCGGCTCATGCTGCAAAGCATTCCATGTTTCCTGAGGACTTTCTGGTAGTCTTTGCTACAATAATCGACTAAAGAAAAGGGATTACTCCATTTCCCTCGTCTAAGAACCGTACGTGAGAGTTTCCCGCTCATACGGCTCAAGCATTTCTTTACCATTTCTGGCGGCAACAAGTGATTTTAATTTAATTTTCCTTTTCACAAAATACGCTTCATGTATGAAGGGATTTTTAGAAATCTGCAATTTAGGGTGTCGGATGATATTTATTCTTCTTAGGTTTATAAGGCTATTATCATCCGTCGAGAACAACCATCTCTTTCCATTCTTTTCATGCCAATACTTGTTCATTCTCCACCATTTATTTTTGTTGGGATGTCGGTGTTTTGCCCATTGTTGCAATAAAAGATGTAGTGTGTTGTTGATGTAAGAAAAGGCTTGGCTTGCTACAACATGTCTGTGATAGTTGGTCCAACCTCTAATCACTTGATTTAGTCTTCGGATTAACTCGGTCTGATTGTGTGAGACATATAAAAATCAATTGGTGTCATTTTAATAGAGCTATGAATCTTGCGATGATAATCTTCCTCCAGCCATTGCCAGAAGCGTAAATTTAGCTCGTTAAGGCTGTTAATGGTGGTAGGATTTATCCTTGATAAAAACCTTTGACGCACGGTATGGAAAAATATCTCAATTTTACCTTTTTAATGTAAAGCTTTACATTAAACCGGTTATGGAAAGTAAACGATAATGCAAAGTAAATCAACAAAATTCCCGGAATACCAGCACATTTTTATTGTTTTACTTTACATTATCACCCAATGTTTTATTAAGAGGCACATTGCCTAATAAACATTGGGAGGTTTGAGGATTGGTAAATGAAAAGCAACAGACACTTACAGAACTCACAACTAAAATTGAGGAGTATTTCAAAAATCTTTCATACTCTACCGCAAAGATGAGAATATTTCGGAACGGATGGAAATTGCTTAATGAATTCATGCTAAAGCATTCCATTAAATTCTATGAACCGATGGTCGGAGACGCATTTATCACGAGCATATTAGGTACAGGCTCTTATGAAGAACTCTGTAGACGAGAAAAGGATACGATCCGCAGTGCTAACGTCCTTTCCGAGTATCAGACCACCGGGGTCACTAAGTTCAGGTCTGTTTCGAAATCTTATGAGTTTAACGGGGAAATAGGGAAACTTATTCTGGACTTTCTTGTTTACAGAAAATCACAAGAAGTGTCAGAAGATACTCTGGCAAATAATAGGCTTTATCTTCACAGATTTTTAGACTATCTCAATGTAAACAAGGTGCTTTGCGTATCAGATTTGGACAGTCAGCATATCCTAGGTTTTGTTAACGGGCTTGGTTTCTATTCTAAAGCCACCATCCACTGTATGCTCTGTTCGTTAAGAACTTTTCTGAGATACTTATATGATAATCGATATTTAGAAATTGATTTTTCTTATCTCGTACCAAAAAGCAGCTATAGAAAGGAATCAAATCTCCCGACGACTTATACGAAAGACGAAGTTGAACGCCTGATAAGCGCCGTAGATAGAAGCAGTCCTAAGGGAAAAAGAGACGTAGCAATGATACTTCTGGCTGCAAGGCTTGGGTTACGGGCTTCTGACATCTGCAGACTTAAGTTTGAAAATATCCACTGGGAAACAAATTCACTTATTCTGGTTCAGAAAAAAACAAGGGAAAAGATTGAGCTTCCCCTTTTGGTTGAAATTGGGAACGCAATTATTGATTATCTCAGGTATGGTAGACCAGAATCGGATCTGCCTTATATATTCATCCGTGCATGGCAGCCTTATGATAGGCTGGAAGAACCAACACTCCACAGCATCGTATCCTTTTATCTGAAGCAGGCAGGTATCAGCAACATCAGCGAGAAAAAACATGGCCCACATGCATTACGTCACAGCCTTGCCGGTTTCCTGCTGGAGAAAAAGACACCACTTCCGGTAATTTCGGAAGTACTGGGTCATACCAATACAGAAAGTACAAAGACCTATCTCCGGATTGATTTGGAATCCCTACGCCAATGCTCATTGGAAGTTTCGCCGATAAATTCACCTCATTTTAGGGAGGTGGTCTAAAGGTGGAATTTTACGGAGCAAACGGTTATTTTCTGGAACAGTACATAGCTTTTAAACGGAACATGGGCTATGAATTAAAGAACATATATACCTTTAAAATGTTTGACCGTTTTTGCATTGAAAAGGGCGCAACCACTGTCGGGGTGACAAAGGAACTAGCTGCCCTGTGGGCAGAGAAGCGCCCAAATGAATCTGATGTTACAAGGTACAAACGGGTCAATGACCTCATTAATTTTTCTATCTACCTGAACCACCTGGGATATCAGTCATACATCCCCAAACAACTTAAAGCCTATCATTCGACTTTTACACCATATATCTTCTCACAGGAAGAGCTTAATTCTTTTTTTGCTGCCTGTGATACCATCGAAGTCCATAGACATTCACCTATTAAATATGTGCTTCCCGTTGTCTTCCGCATGATTTATGGCTGTGGGTTAAGGATTAATGAAGCGCTTTCCCTTAAATGTCGGGATGTCAACTTGAGTGAAGGATATATCATTATTCGTGAATCAAAGAACGGTCAGGATAGGATGCTACCACTTTCTGGTTCGCTGACTGATGTGTGTGTCCTTTACACTAAGCGTTATTTGTCGGTAAACAATCGTGGAGAATATTTTTTTCCGCAGAAGAGTGGTCAGCGATATGCATCAGATACCTTATATAAATGGTTCCGGAGAATCCTATCGAAGGCGGGCATCTCTCATGGTGGCAGGGGTATGGGTCCTAGGGTACACGACCTGAGACATTCGTTCAGTGTACATTCCTTGGCGGAAATGTCCAGGAAAGGACTGGATCTATACTATTCCCTTCCTATCCTTTCTAAGTACCTTGGGCATCGATCCCTCGAAGCGACGGATCAATATGTTCGGCTTACCTCGGAAATGTATCCAGAATTAATCCAGGAAGTAAACAGCCTCTGTTCATACATATTTCCAGAGGTGAAGTTACCATGAAACCTACAGACTTTTCATATTATCTTACGGGTTTCCTGACGAAATACCTTCCTGGAGAAAAAGGTGCCAGTAAACATACCATTGCTTCCTACAGAGATACATTCATCCTTTTCCTTAGCTTCCTGAAAGACACAAAAAACATTCCTGCAGACCGCCTTACCCTTAATATGGTTACTAAAGATCTGGTGGTTGAATATCTGGATTGGACGGAAAATGAACGTAATTCTTGTACTGCGACACGGAACGTGCGTCTGGCCGCACTGCATTCCTTTTTCCAGTACCTGCAGTACCAGAATCCTGACAACCTACTGGAATGGCAAAGAATCCTTTCTATACCGGTTAAAAAGACGGAAAAGAAAACAATCAATTACCTTACCCTTGATGGAATTAAGCTACTTCTGGAAATGCCGGATCAGAAAACGAAGACTGGCCGTCGCGATTTAGCATTACCGACCCTTATGTATGATACAGGAGCCAGAGTGCAGGAAATGATTGACCTGACACCATCACAGGTCAGGTTTGACAAACCATATACGGTCAAACTGATTGGTAAAGGTAATAAATCAAGGATTGTTCCATTGATGGAGCCGACAGTGCAGATTTTAAAACGATATATGAAGGAACAGGGCCTCCTGGAACTATCTGCAAACGTATATCCTCTGTTTTTTAATAAGAGAAAAGAAAAACTGACAAGGGCTGGGGTCAATTATATCCTGGCTAAGTATAAGGATATGGCACGGGACAGGGATCATGCATTGATTCCGGAAGTGCTTACATGCCATTGTCTAAGACATTCGAAAGCAATGCATCTGCTTCAGGAAGGGGTAAACCTAGTATATATAAGGGACATCCTTGGTCATTGTTCTGTTCAGGTAACAGAGATTTATGCCAAAGTGGATTCGAAGCAGAAACGGGACGCAATTGAAAAGGCTTATACGGATGTGACTCCTGCTGAAGAACCGTTATGGCATAAAAATGATGGTTTACTGGATTGGCTAAAAGGTTTCAATAAATGACAGGTGACATGATAATGTAAAGTAAATCACGAACTAGGCTTGTATTTACTAAGTTTTTTAAGGTTTGGTTTACATTATCAGTTGCTTTCCATAAACTTTTGAATTAGGAGTAAATGGTTGGGCGTGAATCAAAGAACAGCCCAGCCCGGCACACACAACCGCCAACTGCATACTACGATATATTTTCCCGTTATCGGTACTATGACGAATTCGTCATAGTACTGACTGTGGTTGGAAAAATTTGTTGCAAAAACACCACCCCGCAACAAATTTTTCCCAGCCGATTACAATTATATTATAATTTGAGAAAAAATCTTGAATTATATGAGCATTTATTTATCTTGAATTAGTTTTTCAAGGCCATCTAATGTTATATTTGCATATAGGCTTGAAATAGCTCCCCCTTGTGGTGAACCTGTGTCTGTAGGAAATAATTTGCCTTCATATATGAACCCTGATTTTAAGAATTGCTTCATTATTCTTTTGTCCATAGGAATATTTTCTTGTAACCAGCCATGGTTAATGTTGTCAAAACAGCCTTTGATATCTCCTTCTAAAATCCATGTCGGAGAGCATTTTCTCGCCAGTACACAAAATATCTGCTCACAGGCATCTTTGGCACTTCTTCCCTTACGAAAACCAAAAGATATGTGGTCTCCCGTAGTTTCAGCTACTGGTTACAGTGCTAGAGCATACAACGTCTGCATGCTTCTGTTGTACATGGTGGGGATTCCCAGCGGTCGTTTCTTGTTTTTGCCCTTCTTTTCAATGTAAACTCGTCTAAGTGGTTTTGCTCTGTAGTGTTTGTCCGTAAGCGCCGATACTGCCTTCATCTTTGAAGCTGAAGTTGACCATAACTTTTTGTCTACCCCAGAGGTGTTCTTCCCTTATTCGATGTTACTTTCTTTACCGCATAGGCTTTGGCATAGAATGAATGTGTTAATAAGTATTGTAATCTTTTAACTTTGTTCTTGTCGCCCTTCACTGTTGCCTTGGCAATTCTGGCTTGTAGCCTATTCACCTGCGTCCAATAAATGGATGCCCGTTGGTCAGCTAGTGTGTTTTTGTCCTTTAGCATCTCGGTTTTATCCGTCGTTGAGTTACTAAAATTCATAAGTTTACCGTCCGTTCCTGCCAAGAAATACTATAGGATAAGTCAGCACCCTTTCGAGTTAGGGCAAAGTTTGAACCCCTATCTTCTTTAATTACAAAAGTAGCGTTTGCTTTTTATCCTTTTCTTCTGCCCTTTATTCTGTTTCTTTCCCTTGCGGTTTTGACTCCTTACCATTTTGGTCGAAGCGTTTCAGCCTATTTCGCTTCCTCCAGCGTAACGATTCCTACAGTGATTCACTTTACGTTCTCCATAGCTTTCTAACCCGGACGTTACCATCCACGCTAGTCACAATAGAGTTACCCCGAATGGATGGGGTAGCCTTTCGGCAATATATCAAGCGACTTCTTGTCGCACTTGCACGCCTCGATCGGAGTGATGAATGAGTCCTCTTGGTGGTCGATACCTCCTGATTGCACTTTCGAGCGCCTTGATACAAAGTTCTGTTCTCATGTGATCTGCGGTAGCCCATCCAACAATATCTTTTGTAAATATATCTTTAACGGTTGCCAAATAGAGCCAACCCTGAGAAGTGTCTATATAGCTGATATCTGTTACCCATATGGCTTCTGGACAATGGTTATAATACCTAACTCATGTGTGTCCGGCAAACTGGGTATAGGTCATAATCCACAAATCTTTGGTGGCTAAATCGTAGAGGCAAAGGAGAATTCGGGCAATACATCTCCTCAGCCTCTGTTGGGTGAAAGATGTTTCCTATACCATACCGGGATTGTGCGAATTGAGTTATCAATTCGCTAGTGCATCTTGGGGGCTGGCCCCAGGGATGGCCCCAGGGTGGCCCCCAATACGTTACATTATGATAATTCTAGCACTGGTTACTGGATTAATTTGATAATTCTACTCTATTTATTCTAAATGGACCAAATTTTAATTTGAGAATTGACAATTTACTATAATTATACCGTCGAACATAGTTAATACTGTGTACCCCTGGCAGGCCTGTCCTTTACTGTTTAAAGCTGGCATTGTTTTTGCATGTATATAATGGCAAATGAAAAAAACAAAAATGCAAACCAAAAAAAAGGGGGATTTAACATGTGTGTACTGAGAGATACTTATTTAATCGATGACCCTGCACATTTTGAACATTTAGAGGAGCAAAAGAAAAACCTTAAACTGGTTAAGAAGCCTGTGGAAGTAATCGTACATGAGCGCAGCTATGTTGGCTTTGCCACTACCCATTTTTGGTGTCGGACCTGCAAGGAAAAGACTCCGGCTGCCGAGACCAGAACGTGTGATTGTGGTATGATCATGTGTATCACCTGCTGGGAAGAATGGGAGGCAACGTGCCCGATATGTGACGCTGCAGTGGGATGATATCCCAAAATAACCAGGCCCCTGCCGGGACTAAGGGGGGATCATATGACAGAAATACCCGCAGGAAAAAAAGATATCTGACCAAAAACACTGGTTTTAACAGGCCGGTGTTTTTTGATTTAATCAGACCCTTTGAGACACCTGACACAGTGAAACAAAAGTGGGACATATGTGATACAACATTGACACAAGCTCGGACGTTTGTGATACAACGTGAAACAGCGTGGGACAGCTACGGTATTGGCCCGTGAAAAAAAATTACGGATAAATTTAGCTTTTTTAATAGAAATCCACTGAATTCAGATACCACAATATGTAAATATTACCCTGGCAGAAGTATTCTGGGAATATCGGTAAGATAATTATCTTTTTGGCAAGGTATTTGCATTAACTATATGGCAAAAGGGAAAAGAAAGGAGGGCCAACATGGAAGGCAGCAATTTGGCCGAAAGCAGAGTATTTCAGCCTTCGGAGAATTTTCTGAGGCTTATTGAGAAAGAAAGCCAACAGCCGGTCAGCCGTTGTTACCAGTGTAAGAAGTGTTCTTCCGGATGTCCGGTGGGAACCGTGGCAGACCTAAGCACCAGCGCCCTGATCAGGATGGTCCAGCTGGGAGATGCCGAAAAGGTCCTCAACAGCAATCGCCTCTGGCTCTGTTTATCCTGCAAGACTTGCCAGGCACGCTGCCCCAATGGGATAGACACCTCGGCAGTAATTGATGTTCTTAAGGCCATGGTGCTCAAAGAGGGCAGGCTGCCCGGGGAGAAACGGATTCCTGCTTTTTACCGCTCATTTATGGATTCAGTTAAAATGACCGGCAGACTCTATGACCTGGGAATGATTGGCCTTTACAAAATCAGGACCGGCACCTATACGGAGGATATGGGCCTTGGTATCGAGATGCTGAAGCGGGGCAAGCTGAAGTTTCTGCCCCAAAGAGTCAAAAACATGGACCAGGTTAAGGCCATTTTCAGGAAAGGTGGGGAGGTCAAGTGAAAGTAGGTTATTATCCGGGGTGTTCGTTACACTCGACTGCAGCTGATTACGGCAGATCCACTGAAGCCGTGTGCCGCGAAATGAACATAGACCTGGCCGAAGTTCCGGACTGGAACTGCTGTGGCGCTACTCCCGCCCATTCAACCAGCGAGTTCCTGGCAAAAGCCCTCCCGTTACGAAACCTTATTCTTGCTGAAGGCGCCGGTCTGGACCTGGTGGTGCCCTGTACCGGGTGTTACAATGTCTGTCGCCAGACTCACGGATTTATCAGCCGGGGCTCTTCAGGGGCTATGGATGTAAACAGCAAGGTTGCCTCAGTGATGGGAAAAAGGTATGAAGGTAAACTCAGGATTATGCACCTCCTGGAGTTTTTTGGACAGGAAGAAGTACAGGCAGAACTGCGGAGCCGGGTCGTTCAGCCCTTAAATGGCCTGAAGGTGGTTCCGTATTATGGGTGTCTCATGCTCAGGCCTGCTGCAGATGTGGCCTTTGATGACCCGGAGCAGCCACAGATGCTTGACCGGCTGCTGGAAATCCTGGGCGCCGAGGTCAGGCCCTGGTCCTATAAGATGGACTGCTGTGGCGGCAGTTTTGCCATTGCCAGGTCTGATGTAGTTACCGACCTGACAGGTGAACTGGTCAAACAGGCCCGTAAAGCCGGGGCTGAAGCCATGGTCACCGCATGTCCGCTGTGCCAGGCAAATGTTGATACCAGGCAGACGGGACCGGGGATGCCTATCGTCTATTTTACCGAGTTGATTGCCACAGCGATGGGGATCCCCGGCCAGGACCGCTGGCTGGGGAAACACATCATAGACCCCAGGCCTGTTCTCAAGAGCCGTGAATTGATATAAAAGACGGGTGGTGAGATCTAATGAAAGAGAAAAACGTTATCGGAGCTTCTATGGTGGTCGGCGGCGGGATCGCCGGAATGCAGGCTTCTCTGGACCTGGCCAATGGCGGCTATATGGTTCACCTGGTTACTAACCAGCCCTCCATAGGAGGCAAAATGGCCCAGCTTGACAAGACATTTCCCACCAATGAATGTTCCATGTGCCTTCTGGGGCCCAAGATGACAGATGTCCTGAATCACCAGAATATTGAGATACATACCTGTACCGATGTTACCAAGGTATCGGGAGAGGCCGGAAACTTCAAGGTCAACCTTAAGGGGGCGCCCCGGTACGTGGATGTAAATGAGTGTACGGCATGTGGAGACTGTGAACAGGTGTGCCCCGTTTCCGTACCTGACCGGTTTAATGAGGGGAAAAGTGAACGCAAGGCTGTTCACCGGATGTTTCCCCAGGCCGTCCCCAACAGGTATCTGATTGAAAAGGCCGGGACCTCACCGTGCCGGAATGCGTGTCCTTCAGGGATAAATGTCCATGGTTATGTAGCCCTCGCTGCCCAGGGCAAGTTTAAAGAAGCCTGGGAACTTATCAGGGAAGAAATACCGTTTCCCATTATCTGCGGCACGGTCTGCCACCACCCCTGTGAGGCCGCGTGCCAGAGGGGTAAGGTTGATGAGCCTGTGGCGATAAGCCGGATTAAGCG
This sequence comes from Phosphitispora fastidiosa, assembly GCF_019008365.1. NCBI lineage: Bacteria > Bacillati > Bacillota > Clostridia > Eubacteriales > Peptococcaceae > Phosphitispora > Phosphitispora fastidiosa. Next base: position 55,551 of record NZ_JAHHUL010000007.1, read on the forward strand.
TTTTGTGGGACACTATATGCTTGACCATCTTGATGAAGTAAGCCTGGAGACCGCCGAAGGACGGGATGAGAAAATAGCTATTGTGGGTTCCGGTCCGGCAGGACTGGCATGTGCCTATCACCTGGCCCGCAGGGGCTACGGGGTTACCGTTTTTGAGGCCCTTCCCGTTGTTGGGGGCATGATGCGGGTAGGTATCCCTGAATACAGGCTGCCGAAACACCTGGTGGATGCTGAAATCGATCTGATAACCAAGCAGGGTGTGGAAATCAGGACAAATACCCCTATCGGGAAAGATCTTTCCGTAAATATGCTGTTTGACCAGGGCTACAAGGCGGTATTCCTCGGGATTGGGGCCCACCAGCCCGACAGGCTGGGTATTCCCGGTGAGGATAAAGAGTTGGTGCACCACGGTGTGGCCTTCCTCAGAGAGGTCAGTCTTGGTGAAAGAAATAAGATTGGCCGCCGGGTAGCGGTTGTCGGCGGGGGGAATACGGCCATGGATGCTGCCAGGACCGCCCTCAGGCTCGGCGCTAAAGAAGTTACCATAATGTACCGGCGTGCCGAGGAAGATATGACAGCCCTTCCCGAAGAAATCCACGAAGCCAGGGAAGAGGGCATCAACTTCATGTTTTACGTGTCACCGGTAGAGATACTGGGCGACAGCGAGGTAGAGACAGTAAAATTCATCCGTAACGAGATGGGAGAACCGGATGCCTCGGGCCGCAGGCGGCCTGTTCCGGTCAATGGTTCGGAATTTATCCTGGGCCTTGATGATATCATTATTGCGGTCAGCCAGGCTCCTGCGGAGTCATTCTTTGCCGAACATGATCATTCAGTTGCCAGGAACAAAAGGAATATCAGGATTGACCAGGTTACCCTGGAAACCAATATTCCCGGTGTATTTGCCGGCGGTGATGCTGTTACCGGACCGGCAACCCTCATAGAAGCCGCGGCGGCAGGGAAAGAGGCTGCCGAATCCATTGACCGGTATATTAACGGGAGTGGCCTCAGGGAGGACAGAGGCCCAGGGGAAAGGCTTCCCGAAGCTGTCAAATCCCCTGCAGAACTGGTCAATATCCCCAAAAAGGCGCGGATAGTTCCTGACAGGATAGGCATTGCGGAGCGCAAACAGACCTTCCAGGAGGTTGTCCTGGCATATACCTCGGAAATGGCCATGGCAGAGGCCGGGAGATGCCTGAACTGCGGTGTGTGCTGTGAGTGTTTCCAGTGTGTCTCGGCCTGTAAGAAAAATGCCGTTCTCCACGAAGACAGAGGGAGTGAGGAAACAGTTGCCGTCGGTTCTGTTATTCTGGCCCCCGGTTTTGATCTCTATGATGCCCGGCTCAGGGGAGAATACGGATACGGTTATTATAAAAATGTGATTACATCAATGGACTTTGAACGGCTGCTCAGTTCCACCGGACCGTCACAGGGCCATGTTGTCAGGCCTTCTGATCATACACCCCCTAAAAAGGTTGCCTTTATCCAGTGTGTGGGTTCCCGGGACTGTGAGCGTGGTTCGGAGTACTGTTCCTCCATTTGCTGCATGTATTCCACCAAAGAGGCTATTATTGCCAAAGAACACGATGCCAATATTGAACCTGCCATCTTCTATCTGGATATGAGGTCATATGGAAAGAACTTTGACAAATATGTCAATTCTGCGGTTAATTCCGGTGTGCGCTATGTGAGGGCAATGATATCATCGGTTAAGGAGGACCCGGAGACCGGGAACCTCTCCCTCAAATACATGCAAAATGGGGAGCTTGTTACTGAAGAGTTTCAGATGGTTGTCCTGGCAATCGGCGTCAGGCCTCCGGCAGATGCGGAAAAACTGGCCGGAGCAACAGGCATCAGAATCAATGAGTATGGTTTCGCCTGGACCGACCCCCTGGACCCGACCAGGTCATCCAAAAGCGGAATCTATGTTGCCGGAGGCTTCCAGGGCCCCCGGGATATTCCCGAAACAGTGATGAATGCCAGCGCTGCCGCGGCATCTGCGGCTATTGATATGGCCCCGTCGCGGGGGAAAATGGTCAGAACCAAGAAATACCCTCCGGAGCGAAGTGTCAGCGGAGAACAGCCGCGGGTCGGTGTCTTTATCTGCCGCTGTGGGATCAACATTGCCTCAGTGGTAGATGTGCCGGCAGTCCTGGAATATACCCGCAGCCTGCCTAATGTGGCCTACGCCGAGGAGAACCTCTATACCTGTTCTCAGGATACTGTTAACCTGATAAAGAAAACCATCAGCGAACAAAACCTTAACAGGGTGGTTGTTGCTTCCTGTACCATCCGCACCCACCAGCCCCTGTTCCGGGAGGCCCTCAGGGATGCCGGGCTGAACCAGTTCCTGTTTGAAATGGCCAATATCAGGGACCAGTGTTCCTGGGTCCACCGGGGATTCCCGGCAGAAGCCACCGAAAAAGCCAAGGATCTGGTCAGGATGGCTGTAAGGAAGGTGCAGACCCACGAAGAACTGCACCTGCATCCAGTCCCTGTTGTCCCCAAGGGGCTGATACTTGGGGGTGGTATTTCAGGAATGACAGCTGCCTTAAGCCTGGCAGACCAGGGTTTTGAGTCTTATCTGGTGGAACGGGAGGAGTACCTGGGCGGTAACCTGAGATATCTGCAGATTACTCCCGAGGGGAGAGACCTGCAGGAATTCCTGAAAAATACTATTGCCAGGGTCAGTGATAACCCGCTGATTCATATATATACCAATGCCGAACTGGAGGAACTGAGCGGCCACCAGGGGCATTTCACATCAACTGTTTCTCAGGGCAAAAGCGGTGAAAGCCCGGTAAGGAACACCTTCAGGATTGAACACGGTGTCGTCATCGTGGCCACCGGAGGCCGGGAAACCGCTCCTGATGAAAAATATGCCTATGGCAGTAATGACTGCATTATTACAGTCAGGGATCTTGAGGCTAACCTCAGTAACGGGATCACAGACCCGCGGAAGATAAAAGAGGCAGTTTTCATCCAGTGCGCTTCCGCAGGTGATGAGGAGGTTCTCAAATACTGCAGCCGGACCTGCTGTACCCAGTCTGTGAAGAACGCCATCCGGATCAAGGAGGAAAACCCTGCTGCCAGGGTTTACATCCTGTACAGGGATATCAGGACCTACGGTTTCTATGAACAGTACTATAAGCGGGCCCGGGAAATGGGAGTCTGTTTTGTCCATTATACCGGGGCCGGCAGGCCGGAAGTGGTCCCACAGCAGGATGGCAGCCTGAAAATAGAGGTTTATGACCCTGATTCCGGATATGTCTTACCCCTTACCCCTGACCTGGTCGTCCTGGCAACTGGAATCGGTCCTGCGGCGGGTTCGGATGCCCTGGGAACGATGCTGAAGGTGCCGCGGAATGAGGATGGGTTCTTTGTAGAGACCCACGCCAAGCTGGGGCCCATGGATTTCCCTTCAGCAGGACTGTTCCTCTGTGGGCTGGCCCATTCCCCCAAAAATGTGGCTGAATGTATTTACCAGGCTCAGGGCGCCGTGGCCAGAGCATGCACCATCCTGGCTCAGCCGCACCTGATGGTTGGCGGGGTAGTGGCAGCAGTTGTCAAACCCGAGCGTTGTGCGGCCTGCCTTACCTGTGTCAGGGTTTGCCCTTACGGGGTCCCGGTAATCAACAGGGATATGGTTGCTGAGATCGACCCGGTCCAGTGTCATGGCTGTGGCACGTGTGTAGGGGAATGTCCCGGTAAGGCGCTGCAGCTGCTGCATTATAAAGATGACCAGATGATTGAGAAGATACATGGAGTGGTTTAGAACAGACATGGTTTACTGAACAAAGACTAATGGAAAGAGGGTGTGTTTTGATGCGTGATTTCCAGCCAAAAATAGTTGCCTTCTGCTGTTATTACTGCGCATACTCAGCGGCTGACCTGGCAGGCTCCATGCGCCTCCAGTACCCTCCGACAGTAAGAATGATTGAACAGCCCTGTTCCGGCAGAATCGATATCCAGCTCATCCTGCAGGCTTTTGAGGATGGCGCTGACGGAGTATATGTGGCCGGATGCCTGGAAGGTGACTGCCACTTCCTGAAAGGCAACTACCGGGCCAAGCTGAGGGTGGCTCAGGTCAAGAAAATTCTTGATGATGTGGGCATCGGCGGCGACAGGGTGGAGATGTATAACCTGTCAGGTTCCATGGGCCCGAGGTTTGCGGAAATTGCCCATGAAATGCACGAACGGATTAAAAAGCTCGGCCCCAGCCCCCTGAACCGTAAAGTTGAACCCAGCCAACTGAACTGTGAAGCTGAACCAGCTGCCGGTCAACAATAGGGAAAGAGGTGATGACCTGTGATTATTGCCGAACAAAAACCATTTGAGGAAATTGCCAAAATGACGGCCAATTTTGATAAAGTGCTGCTGCTCGGGTGTAATGAATGTGTTACCGTGTGTTTGGCGGGCGGGGAGAAAGAAGTAGGTGTCCTGGCAGCATCTCTCCGGATGCTGCGGAAACAGGGAGACCGGCCGCTTATTACACTGGAGGAAACTGTAACCCGTCAGTGTGAGTGGGAATATCTGGACCAAATCGAGAAACTGGCCGAAGAGGCTGAGTGCATTATTTCCATGGCCTGTGGCGTAGGGGTCCAGTTTGTGGCGGAACGTTTCCCTGATAAATGGGTGATTCCCGCATTAAATACCAAGAGTGCCGGCGGTTCGGTGAAACACGGTATTTGGGAAGAACGCTGCGGATTGTGCGGGGAATGTATCCTTTACAAAACCGGGGGTGTCTGTCCGGTGGCCCGGTGTTCCAAGAGGATATTAAACGGGCCCTGTGGAGGGTCACAAAACGGCAAGTGCGAGGTCAAGGATGCTGACTGTATCTGGGACCAGATATATAAGCGGATGGCCGCCCTGGGGCGGATGGATTGGCTTATGGAAATTGAGCCGGAGAAAGACTGGTCCAAAGCCAGGGACGGCGGGCCGCGCAAACTGATCAGAGAGGATGTGATGATAAGTGAGTGAGAATAAATCACGTCTGCAGACACTTTTTGAACAGGGTGAGTTCGTGGTTACCGGTGAAATCGGTCCACCCAAGTCGGCTAATGGCGAAGGGATAAGGAAACACGCCGAACACCTGAAGGGTTATTGTGACGCTACCAACCTGACAGATAACCAGACAGCAATTGTGCGTCTGTCCAGTATTGCGGCGGGGATGCACGTCCTTAAGGCCGGCGGGGAACCGATTATTCAGATGACCTGCCGGGACCGGAACAGGATTGCCATCCAGAGTGATCTTCTGGGAGCCTACAGCCTGGGTATGAAAAACATGCTCTGTCTAACAGGTGACCACCAGTCCTTCGGAAACCACCCCACCGCGGCAAACGTATTTGATGTAGATTCCATCCAGTTGATCAGGATGGTTAAAAGGATGAAAGATGAAAAGGTGTTTGCCTGTGGTGAGGCAATTAAAAAAGATGAGCCCCGGTTCTTTATCGGGGCAGTGGCAAACCCCTTTGCCGACCCGTTTGAAGTCAGGGTCTATCGAATGGAAAAGAAAATCAATGCCGGGGCTCAGTTTTTCCAGACACAGATAATATTTGACCTGGAGCGTTTTGAGAGATGGATGGAACTGGTCAGGGAACGCGGTCTGCACGAACGGGCCTACATAATGGCAGGGGTAATGCCCGTCAAATCGGCAAAAGTGGCCGCCTATATGCAGAAAAACGTTTCCGGCATGATCGTTCCGGATGAAATGGTTACCAGGCTTAAAAATGCAGAGGATCAGCAGGCCGAGGCTGTGGAAATATGTGTGGAGCAGATAAAGCATATCAGGAAGATCAAGGGTGTCAGTGGAGTACACATAATGGCTGTTGGCTGGGAGGAAATTGTACCGTCAATTGCAGAAAAAGCCGGCTTGCTGCCGAGACCGCAGGCAGCAGGAATTGCCCGGGTGGCCGGCTGAGTGAGGAGCATGGTTTGAAAGGTAAAAAAATAACGAGGAGGAAACGGTATGCAAATACAGGGAATACAAAAACTGCAGACCGATGAAAACCGACAGGCATCTCAAGAGCCTGACAGCCCTTCTCTGCACATTATCACCAAACCTGTCGAGACTGAAGAGATATCATTTGGTGAGACCGCAGAACCTATCAGAGAACAGCGTAAATCCGGGTGGACTGTTACAGCCTATTACTGGTGCCGGGTTTGTAAACAAAAGACACCTGTCACAGATGCCAAAAGCTGTGACTGTGGCGTGACTATGTGTAATGTATGCTGGGCGGAGTGGGATTTTACCTGCCCGATCTGTGAATCAGACATGTCAAAATAAGGGGGCCATAAGTGATTGCTGAAAACAGGCCGTCCCTTTTCCGGGTTTTGGAAGAGGGCGGGCCTGTTTTTTTACACAGGTGAATGTACATAATAACAGGAGGGATATGTGGTGTTTACAGCGAAATAAGTTTCAAATACCGCAAATACCAAGCCAAAAACAAAGGATGGGGAATTTGAGCCCGGACACTGCATCTTCCCGCCACAGCAGAGCACTGCTTGCGGCTAAAATAATATCCAGAATAACCGAACCGCTTATCTGGCTGCCGCTGATGGTTTGGCTGGTGCTCCGGAATGTCAGCCTGCCGGTACACAAACAAGTGGTCTATTTTCCTATACTGTTATTATTCGTTTTTGTTATCCCCTTTGGGTATTTTTTGTACCTTGTATTGATCAGAAAACAATTTGATGTTGATATAACCCAGAGAATTAAACGGGTTGACTTCACCCTGAAGTGCATGGTTTCCTTTGCCGTTGCTGTCGGGATAACATTTTTTTTGAACAGGGAACTGTTTATTATTACCGGCGCAGTATTTCTGGCCACCCTCAGTCTTGTTTTGGTAACAATTTACTGGAAAATAAGTTTTCACGGCGGACTGAATACTCTCATATACAGTACCGTGAATTACCTGTATGGCTGGCAGTTCTGGTGGCTTTTTTTAATCCTGATCCCTATCGGCTGGGCCAGATTGACTATGAATAAACATGATTTTAGCCAGTATGCTGGGGGCATTTTATTGAGCGCCGCAGTCTTTTTTGCAGTCACCGGATTATTTTGTTAGTTATAATTAAGGCTCCTCCCGCATATCTATTCTTTTGTGAATGAGTAAAAATGGGGAGGGGTTGCCACGTCAAAAACCGGGAAGTCATCAGAATACTCCCTGTCGCTACCGGGTGGCAGCTCCAGTGAGTGGGACTTGGTTGCTGCCATCACTGCACTGACAGCATTGACCGGCGCAAGGCTTTTATGGTCCCGGTGATATCGGTTGCCTCCATCACCAGGGACATTACGGCAATACCATTTGCGCCTGCCTGGATAACCCCAGCTGCATTTTCAGGGTTTATGCCTCCAATGGCAATTACCGGTATCTTAACAGAAGCTTTTACTGAGCTGATAAAGTCCAGACCTCTTCCGGCCAGTCCTGGTTTACTGCGGGTAGGGAAAACATGGCCTGCCAAAACATAGTCTGCGCCATCAGCCTGTGCCTGGAGAGCCTCTGCTGTGCTGTGTACCGAAACTCCGACAATTTTTTCAGGGACCATTGCCCTGACAACTTTCAGCGGCAGGCTGCCTGTCCCCAGGTGGATCCCGGAGGCATTACAGGCTATTGCGGTTTCCACACTTGAGTTGATTATCAGTTTTGTTTCGGTGCCTGTACAAATAGCTGACATCTCAGCGCCCAGTTCATACAGCTCCGCCACAGCCAGGTCTTTTTCACGGAGGATAACGGCATCTGCTCCTGTGGCAGCTGCTTCCCTAATGACAGAAACCAGGGGCCTGCCGTTGGTAAGAGTCCTGTTTGTAATCACAAATATCTTTGGCATGGGCAAACATCCTTTCAAGGTGTTACATAATATAGAAAAACACAAAATATACAAAAATGCAAATTTAAGCACAAATTTAAGAAGGATTTAAAAAACTTTCTGCGAAGAGAAATATATAAGGTGTGATTAAAGTTTAATCCATACAAACTGAATAAGGAGGGGGTTAGTATGAGTTACGAGTATTCAATTGGCAATAGGCTGCTTGGTGCACTTATAGGTACTGTGTCAGTTGGAGTCTCAACGATTTTTCTGTTTGTTCTGCTCTTCGGAAAATAAGGCATTTTAGCCTCATATAGAATAATAAGAAGGTGGTCTGGAGTATATAAAGACCACCTTATTTAATTGCCGGGAAAAGGGAATTGTGCATGCAGGGGAAAATGTTTCCTGACTGCTTGCGCGGCTGACCGTAATCCTCGACGTACATCAAGTACGCCTGTGGTTACGGTCAGCCGTGCGCCTTGTCAGGAAGCATTTTCCCACCCCCAGGTCAGATATAATGAAAAGTTGCTCGATTGTCAATGAAGTGCTATAATCACAGAGTGTTTTAATCAACAGAGTGCTGTGATTAACAGAGTGTTAGCAGAAATAATAAGGTTCTTATAAGTCTCTCTGAAATAAAAGTTCCTTTATGTTCACGGCTCTGCGCCTTTGGAATATGGTGAGCTATTGTACAAGATTTTCCTTACGCTGACGCCGTGAGAAATATTATCGCAGTTCCGCCAGGCGAAGCCACAGACCGGAGCCAGTGCGGAGCCGTTGCCGCTTTAGCGGCTTACGGCTTCCGGCCTACCCCTTGCGGGTATGGATGGCGTAGCCGCCATTGAGGCAGCAGCGGAGCCGTAGGCGCTTCAGCGCCTTTACGGATCCGGCGTGCCCCCTGCGGGTAGAGCCGAATTGGCGGTTTAGTCTGTGGCTTCGCCAGGAACAAGGTTAGATTTCTCCGGCGTCAGCGTGGAAAATCGGTACAATACCTCACCATAATTCATTCCCGGTCATTTCCGGGAGCCTATTTTTTGGATAAATTCTGCCAGGGCAGCCACCATGCGGCAGTAATCTTCCGGGTTCTGGTGCGGAGCGCGGAAGCGTTTATTAATTTCCAGTTGGAGCGCCGGAATGCCGAGGTGTTGGGAAACATAGCTGGTAACAGTGTTCTGGCCGGATATTGTAAAGCGGTTTTCCGATATGGTGCTGATGCCGTGTTTTTCAAGCGAACCCCTGAGCAGCGCGACATAACGGCTTTTGCCCAGCAGGGAGTTCCCTTTCATGGTACCGATGTCAATGTCAAAATCATGCTCTCTGGAAGCGCCGTGAATATCAATAACTATCTTGGGCTTGTTAGCAGCAGTGATGTTTTTAATTGACTCTTTATAAATACATTTATCGTCAAAATTGGGGTCTCCTCCATAAAGTTTTGTTACCGCAAGACTGTGGCAGCCCGTTAGTTTTTTTAGAATACACGCCATGGAGCCGGTAAACTCATCAGAAGGCTTGATTTTCTTGTGACGGATGTGCCGCACCGAGTGAGGGGCTGAAACCAGTACCGGCAGGCTGCCCTCAAAATACCTGAAGGGGTCAATTTTGCGCGGGTTTGATCTGCGGTCGGTTTTCACAAAATAAACCCGTTCGATGTCAAAAGCCTCTTCCCCGATTTTTGTTTTGACGAGAGTTTCAGTCCTGGTATCGGAATTCAAATTATCACCCCGTTATGCTGATTAGTTATTTCCCTCTCTTTTTCGACATATTCACGGTGAATCCTCTCGGATGTTGTAGAAGGGGAATCTCAAGTATACAAAATACCTTACTGATTTCCTTGTATTAGCAGGGAAGATTTCATATAATATAAGTAGAAGGGTAACAGGTTAAACCCTGACGTGACGGAGGAACGTAACCTCCCAAGGGGCAAACAGGTTGCCCCTTATTAATTTCATGTCGTCCTTACATTATGACCAAGGAGAATACTTCTCCTTGCAGGCTGTCGACAAAGTCAGTGATTTTGAGATTAAAATGTTATAAGACAGGGGTAGATGTGTTCCGGATGGCGGAGTCTGTCGTCCGACCGGCCAGCGACCCGCGAAGCGGGAGCTGCTGCCGGCGGAGATGTAGCCCGCCGGAGGAATTCATCTGCCCCTGTCAATATTACAATTCAATGCTAAAAAATATGAAGTTTGTCAATAAGCTGCAAGGAGAATACTTCTCCTTGGTTTTTGAGGTGAGATATTTGATTCACATAGGCACTGCCGGTTACAGCTATCCTGACTGGATTGGTCCGGTATACCCGGAAGGAATCAAAAAAGGCGAAATGCTGGAATATTATGCCCGTGAATTCGCTTTTACCGAGATAAACTCTACTTATTACGGGATGCCCAATAAGTATATGATGGGGAATCTGGTTAAAAAGACTCCTGATGGGTTTCAGTTTATGGTGAAGGCTCACCGCTCGATGACTCATGACCGGTCTGCGGGGCAAAAGGATTATGCCGACTTTATGGAAGCTATCCGGCCATTGGCAGAGGCAGGCAAGCTTGGTGGGGTCCTGGCCCAGTTCCCCTTTTCCTTTCACTGTAACAGGGCCAACAGGGAATACCTTAAATGGTTTGCCGGGCATCTGGGAGAGGTTCAGGCAGCTATTGAGTTCCGCAACCAGGAGTGGCTTTCAGGGGATACCCTGGGTTTCCTTAGGGATGAAGGGCTTGCCTATGTATCAGTGGACGAACCTGACCTAAAAGGGCTTGTCCGTCCTGTGGCCGCCCTGACATCCCGGATGGGGTATGTCAGGTTCCATGGGCGTAATTCGGCCAATTGGTATCATCATAAAGAATCATATGAACGATATAACTATCTTTATTCAAAGGAAGAACTGGCAGAATGGATACCCAAAATTATTAAAATGGCCGAAAAAGCAGAGCGCGTTTTTGTCAGTCTCAATAACCATTACCAGGGACAGGCTGTCCGAAATGCCAGGATGATCAGGGAAATGTTGTCAGGGATACCGGATTAGTCAGGGAGATGCTGTCAAGGTTAAGCTGGATTTACAGTATTTTTTCAGCAACCCCGAGACCTGCCGGAGCTGTAGTGTTTTCCGCCTGCTCAGAAGTAATCAGGATAGAGACACCTGTGGTCAGGGGAAAATCCACTTCCACACGTCCGCCCCAGTAACCGGGAAAAATTTCTTCCATGGTGGTGACCACCTGTTGACCGTTGCCGGACTCTCTAACCCATAGCTTATAAACCTCACCATCTGGAAGTTCATCTGGCTGCGGCACATTGGTTACAAAAGCGGTCACCGCATCGGATTCGATAAAGGCCACACCCTTTGAGGCGGGGGTTATATCAGTGGGATTGAGATTCACAATTTCCGGGCCGGGCTCCGGCACCGGAGGGGTTTCCGGTACACAGATAATCTGGCCGATCATCAGGTTATACGGGTCTAAGCCGGGATTGAGGCTCATAATTGCTTCAACTGTGGTATTGTATGCGGCGGCAATGTTATATAGGGTGTCCCCGGCTTTAATTGTATACCTGATGCTGCCGTTTGGGCAGGTAACCGTTGGCGGTACAGGGATACAAATTTGCTGCCCGATCATCAGGTTATACGGATCGATACCGGGATTAGCCATCAGAAGAACATTAATCGGGATATTAAAACGACGCGCGATGAAGTATAGAGTATCACCTGCCTGAATAACATAGATCTGCCCTCCGGGACATATGGGCATACTGATCAACTCCTTATCATTGTTTGAGATATTTGGTTTTTGGACTTCATAGTATATTTTATGTCCGGCGGCAGGGAATGGTTAAAATATAAGCCTGTTTTTCCTTTAATTAAGGACGAACAGGCTTTTTTCTGCATCAAACTGTTACATTAAGATTTGTAATGTGGCGGTGTTTCCAAAAATTCTTTAATTTTGCCATATTGAAAAAGCTTATCATATATTTCGATTTCCTGAAAAAGAAAAATCTTGAACTGTTCCCTCAGCACCGGCATCGTACTTTGCGTAAAAGCCATTGCATGGACATGAATCATGTCTTGGATGCCCCTTAAGATACGCCTGAATATATACCTGTCTGTTATCATTTCAACATTGGCAATTGTTTTGGCATCAAAAGGCGGTCTCGCGGGAAAGGGGATGCCGTAATCACCCATTATTTTTTCTATTTTATGAATCTGATTCTGCAGAGTTTCTATCCCGGAATTCAGAATCAACCGCAGTTCCGGGCTTTGGGCACAGTTTTTAAGTATATTAGTAGTTTCCAGGACATCATATCTCATCTGTAAATGGCTGTTTAGATGCCACACTTCGCTGATATTGATCTCCTGCTGCTTTTGTTCCGGAGATTTAGTGAGGTCTGTAATTTGTTGGTATATGCTGGGTATTTTCATATTGTCACCTCAATTTAATTTTAAAACATGGGTATATACATAGGTAATTTTTGCAGATAACCCTTTGCTTCACCATACACAGACAGATAATCAACCAGTTCCATTGTTTGCATTATGTGGTTTTTAAAAAAATTAATAATTATCGGTGATCCGCTATTATTAAATGATACTGCCAGAAGCGGCATCAGTTGTTTGATTAAACCAAAAATACTATTATAGATATATTTGTCTGTGACCACTTCTAAATTTAAAGTGGTATTTGCGCTCTGCGGCGGCCTTGGGGGAAGGGGAATCGCATATTCCAGCATTAACTCCTGCAGTTCATCTGCCCCTTTTTCAACTACCTTTAAGGTATGTTTAACAACTGACTTCAGGTCAGCGTCCCGGGCACAATTCAGCAGTATATTTATTACTTCAATGGTATCATATTTGGCCACCAGAATATCCCACAGATGCCACACATCACTGACATTGAGACTTTGTTGTTTTTGTTGAGTGGAATCAGTTATTCCCGTAATTTTCTTAATATCTGCAATAACATCTACAATATCCATTGCTATCTACCGCCTCACCCATATATCATTACCAGTTATTATTTACGGTGAGTCATCTGATTATTTGCATCAACAGAGTGAAAACAGCGAAAGGGGCAGATGTTTTCCAGAAGGCAAGTTTTTTACCCGCCCGAGGAAGCATCTGCCCCTATTCAGGTTTATATATTAAGCCTTTACTTTCTTTTTCAGGTTCATTGTCGGCACTTTGACGGCTGCGGATTTAATATTCCTGGGGCCAACAGGCAGCACGGCCCTGCCATATGTTGTGTTGATAATTCCGGCTGCTGATGTATACCAGGCCCCGGCTGCACATACAAGCCCCATCAGGCCTCCGGGAGCGCTGCTGGCAATTATTTTGAACTCAGCCAGATCCAGCAGGATATATGTTATCAGCAATGTTGTAAATACAAAGACAAGGGCATTATTGACTTTTAATGAGCCAATCCACATATAGAAGGTGAAGATTGTCCAGGCTACCAGAAAGAGGCCGATGGCAATATTCCTGTCAGGTCCGAAATTAATCAGATTTAGTTCTTCGAAAAGGATAATTGAAGCCAGAGCGAGCCAGAAAGCGCCATATGAAGTGAAGGCAGTAGCGCCAAAGGTGTTATTTTTTTTGAATTCCCACATTCCGGCCAGTATCTGGGCGATACCCCCGTAAAACAGCGCCAGGGTCAGGAAGGTGGCGTGTATTGAAGCAGGTACCAGTTTGGCATTGATCATGCTCAGGATAAAGGTTGTCATTGCAAAGCCGGCAAGGCCAAGCGGACCGGGGTCAGCTATGGCGCCGGTGTTTTTCTCTTCAGACATCTAAAACTCCCCCCAAGTATAAGTTCGGCTAAAGTGCCTGGCTAAAATGCCTCGCGGCTAAAGTGCCTGGCTAAAATGCCTTGGGGAATGCCTTGAAATTAACCTCACCTCCTTTTCCCAATTATGTAAACAAAAACATACACCACCCCCATATAATGGTAGCACTTAGTGCCCCTATCTTATACATCATTAGGGCGAATGGCAGAAAACAGAAGGTGAGCGGTGGAAAAACGGGGTTAAACGGTAATCACTGCAGTCGGGATATTTGCCTGGCGATTATGGAGAAACCGTTTCCCCTGTGCTGTAATGTGCCCCAAACCTGAAGCGGTGGAACAGGTCTGGTGAAAAGGAGATTCCCAAACTTCTGGTAGGTCTTTTCGAAAACAGTGATGTCAATCAGGCCGAATTCATCCTCCAGTGAAAAAAAGGCGGCTATTTTGCCTGTCCTGGTAGGGGGACGGTGCGGACGGACTGGCAGGCCGGCAACATTAACCAGACTGCTGTCTCTGGCGACCGCAAGATTCCTGCTGTTCAAAAAGCCCCTGCGCTCCAGCCTGGTGCGCCAATGACTCATATAATGGCTGGTGACATCTATGCCGAGTATTTCATACTCCATATTGAATTTCTCCTGTGGCGTAAAGTCCGGGACAGAGGGAAGGGTCACCATATTATCTGTGAGGGCAAGCTCACCGGTGTTTCCTCTGCTGCCGGCAGCCGGAATGGCCCACAATAGCTGCTTCCGGTTATCGCGCAGGCTGTCAAAGGCCCCACAGCAGATTAGGTTTTCCAGGACATTTCGGTCGGGGCGGATACGTTTCAGGAAATCGTCAAAAGACCTGAAGGGACCATTTTTCCTGGCTGTCAGAATTTTTTCCAGGGAACTGTCTTTAACCCCTTTTATCTGCCTGAGGGAGATGCGGATGGTGTTGGCATCAACAGTGAAAGACTCCCGGCTCAGGTTAATATCAGGGGGGAGGATAGTCACTCCTCTCCTCCGTGCCTCCACACACAGGGTGTTGGCATCATAAAACCCCATGGGCTGGTGGCTGAGCACTGAGGCAAAAAAATGGGCCGGGTAATGCTTGATAAGATATGCTGTTTTATAGGCAGTGGTGGCAAAGGCTGCTGCATGGGCCTCACAGAAACCATAGCTGGCATAGCCGGTAATATATGAGAAGATGGTTTCGGCAACTTCTGTGCTGACCCCGTTGGCAGCGGCTTTTTTAATAAAGTCCGCTCCGATGCCGGCCATTTCCCGGTGGGAGCGGGCATGAGTCATCACGCGGCGCAGGCGGTCAGCTTCACCTGGAGTAAAGCCGGCAATTGCTGTGGCAATTTCAATAACCTGTTCCTGGTAGAGGACAACTCCATAGGTTTTTTTCAGGATAGGTTCAAGTTTTGGATGCAGGTATGTCACCGGCTCTTTTCCCTGACGCCTGGCAATAAAGGGTTCTACCATGTTGCCCTTGATGGGACCGGGTCTGATGATGGCCACACTGGCTATAATGTCTTCCATTTCGGAGGCGCCAAGGCGGCTTTGCAGGGCGCGCTGGGCAGGGCTCTCCAGTTGGAAGACCCCGACAGTTTCTCCCTTGTTAAGCATTGCAAAGGTTGCCTTATCGTCAAGGGGGATTGTTTCATAGTCAAAGCTGCTGCCGGTTTCCCTGATGGTCAGGGTAGTGTCTTCAATTGCGGACATGGTCCTCAGTGACAGCAGGTCAAGTTTGACGAGTCCTATATCTTCAATAAATTCCTTGTCATACTGGGTGACAACTATTCCTTTGGCAGCCTCCTGAAGGGGTGTTACATCAGATAAGGGACACCGGCTGACAACAATACCCCCCAGGTGTGTGCCGATGAACCGGGGGAATCCTGAAACTGCGCCACAGTAGTCCAGGAGATCCCGGAATCCGGGGGCATCAATTCCGCTTTCCCGGAGTTCCGGAAAGCGCTCTACTGCCAGATCAATCTGGTCGGCCTGGATATAAGGCAGCTTTTTGGCCAGGCGGTCAATTTCAGCGGCCGGGAAATCCATGGCTTTGGCCAGGTCCCTGAAGGCAGAACGGGCCCTGAAGGTGTTGTAGGTACAGACTGTGGCCACCCGGTCGGCGCCGTATTTTTTATAGAGGTATGCTGATACCCTGTCCCGGTGGCGGGAATCAAAATCTATGTCAATATCCGGTGTCTGGGCGCGCTCCAGGCTCATGAAACGTTCAAAAAGGAGGTTCCGGGCTATGGAATCAACCTCCGTGATGTACAGGCAGTATGCGACTGCCGAATCTGCGGCTGAACCCCGCCCGGCATACCTGATTTTTTCTCTGCGGGCGTAATTGGCGGCATCCCAGACCAACAGAAAATAATCCTCAAACCCCAGGCGGCAGATGATGTCAAGTTCATGGTCCAGGCGTGAGGTTACCTGCCGGGGCAGGTAGCGATAGCGTTCCCTGGCTCCTTTAAAGGTAAGTTTCCTGAGGTAACCGGCAGCGGTTTCCCCGGGGGGAATGTCCGGGAAGGCGGGAAACAGCCGGTTCCCTGTCTCCAGGGCCGGTTGGCACATTTCGGCAATAGCAAGGGTATTTGTGACTGCCTGTGGATAGTCACCAAAAATCTGGGCCATTTCAGCAGGTGATTTCAGGTAATTTTCCGCATTGAGACGCCGTTCGGGGTGAATTTCCTCAAGCTTTGTCAGGGTCCGCACACATGTCAGCAGGTCGTGAATTTTAAACTGTTCTTTGGTAACATAATGGACATTATTGGTGGCCGCTGTTTTCAGTCTTCGGTGGGAGGCCAGGTTATCCAGGGCGCTGTTGAGAAACCGGCTTCCCGGGAGGAAATCCTGCTGCATTTCGATAAAGAAGTTTTCCCTGCCGAAAATATCAGCAAATGTTTGGGCCGTTTCCTCAGCCAGGCGGTAATGACCCTTCAGGATAAGCTGTGGAATCCTGCCTTTGCGGCATCCTGACAGGGCCGCCAGGTCACTGCTGTAAGCCCTGAGGGTTTCATAAGAGGTGCGCGGGGTTTGGCGTGGATTCCCCAGGTGGGCAGCGCTCAGGATACGGCAGAGGTTTGTATAGCCATCAGGGTTTTTGGCCAGGAGGGTAAGGTGGCTGTCATCCCCCAGGGTTATTTCAACACCGGTGATAGGTTTAATCCCGGCCTTTTTAGCCAGGCCGGAGAAAAGGATGGCTCCACAGAGGTTGTTATGGTCTGTGAGAGCCAGTGCGGGCATGCCTGCTGCGGCTGCAGAGGTTACCATTTCTTCGATTTTTCCGGCCCCGTCGAGAAAAGAAAACGGGGAGTGGACGTGAAGGTGGACAAAACTCATATGGAGGCCTCCCTAATCATAAACGCGGTACAGGAACCAGGACCGGCTGACACTGTCCCGGTAAAGCTCAAAAAGGCTTCCTTCAGGAGTGTTTACCCTGTAGAAGGTTTTTTCACTTTCCCCGTCCCACCATATGCCGGTATCTTTCCATATATCAAGAACCTGGCTGACCGGAAGCCATTTCCCGTTAATCCGGAAGGCCAGGGGGGTATTATTGATGCCATATTCCATTTCGATATTTTTATTAATTAATTTTACCACTGTAATCATCCTTTGCTGTTTTACCGCCATTGCGCAGGGGGTCAACAAACATCAGCATTTGTTCCCTGCGGCTTACGGGAAGGGCGCTGCCCATCCTGATAATTCCGGGGGAGTACCTGGAGGCCAGGTTTTCACAGACCCTGACCAGTTTTTCGTGATGCTCTGCATACCTTCCGTTAAGGGTTTTGGGGTCTTCAAAAAGAGACATCTGGCTGTGCACACAGTTTGCGAGCCGTCCCGCTGCCAGAGACAGCTCTGTCACCGGGCCGGCAGCCTGCAGTCTTTTCAGGAGATTCATACAGTCCTGGTATACCGAACGGATATCATATTTTCCCCTGGTAAAGGAAGAGGTCACGGTTTCAGTGCAGCAATCTTCAGAGAAGATAGCCAGGGATAGTTCACGATAGCTTTTTCCCCGTTCCTGCAGGTTAAGGCTGAGGTGGACTGCAGCCTGTTTGATGATTTCTTCCAGCCCGATGAGGTCGGAACACTCACAGCGGCTGTGATATGTAATCCTGTCAGGAGGACTGAAAAAAGGTATGTTTGATGTATCGATACCCCTGCTGTAATCCATAATCAGGGGGGCCAGGGAACCAAACGGGCTGTAGAGCATTGTCAGGGGGACCCGGCTGACTTCGCCAAAGGACTTCAGCCCCAAGGTTTTCAGGCGTTGGATAACCTTTTTTTCCAATGGCCACATAGATTCTATCGGAAGCCGGGACGTGAAATCTCCGGCTGTGTCAGATTTGAGGACACAGAGACGGAATTTGTCGTAACCCTTTGCCAAAGTCCCTTCCGGTAGTCTTCCCGGGCTGGGAGGGTTGGTGACATATGCCATTGTCAAAGCCTTTGCCAGCAGCCGGCAGGGGGCCAGGCTGATTGTGGCAAAACTCCCCAGGGAAGGGATGACTGTCCCGGTAAAAGCGCTGATTACCCGTGCCCCGGGAGGTTTTTTGCCGCTCAGGTCAATAAAAGCCTCGTTTTCACAGGGGGTTTCCACCCTGGGACTTAGGTTATGGCATTTACAGGCAAGTTCAGACATATTACCCCGGAAATCATGAAGGAAGATGTGTGCAATTATCTTCATTTGGGTTAACCTCCACGGAACATGTGTTCGATAAGTTAATTATATGAAAATTGACGGCCCTGTGTCAACCCGAAGATATAGGAAAATATTTTCATCTATATCCAAAACCTCCCTCTGTAAAAGAGGGAAAAATAATATTGGCAAAGAAAGAATAAAATATAACATGGCAGCGCCGTATAACATACATAACAGGAGAAAGGGTGATAGTATGTATTTGGATAATCTTTTTGTATACGGAACATTACTTCCGGGTATGGAAAACCATGAACGTTTTATTCAGGCACATAAACCGACACTGTATAAAGCAAGAGCTAAGGGGATCATGTATTTTCTTCCTGAAGACGGCTATCCGGTTGTTCTTGAGGGTGAAGGTGAAATAAAAGGGGTTATGTTTCAGACCAGGGATATGGCCACTGTTCTTCCCGAAATAGACGAAATCGAAAAATACACCGGGTTAGAAAGCCAGAGCCATCTTATCCGGGAGATAAGGGACGTGGAACTCCTGGAAACAGGTGAAAAGGTAAAGGCACATATGTTCCTCTGGCCTCCGTCAAAAGCCGGGTGGCTGAAGGAGAATGCGGAAATCATTCCAGATGGCGACTGGGCCAGGTTTTTGCAGGAACACAGGAAAGTAACCACAGGAAAGTAACCACAGGAAATGACCAGGGTTTTCCCCAAAAATATTCTTCTGTACCGGTAATAGTTTGGTTTACGGGTGGTCAAATTAATATTAAAACAACCTGGAGGTGCAGGGAATTGAGCCCAAAAAGGGAAAAGGATATCTGGAATGAAAAGTCTGATAAACTGGGAGAACTAATGGAGGTTGAGGCAGAGCAGTTTGTGGATAATGTTGCCCGCAACAAGGAAGGAAGTTCGGCCCTAAAAGAGAAGTTCATATTTGATGAGACAACCACTCCCAAACTGCTGCCACCGAATAAACGAAGCTAAATATGCCACATTAAAATTGTCACTGGCACGGGAGCGGCCCATCAATAAAAAATTCATGGGAATGCTCCCTCTTTTCATTTTGACCCATAGGAAAAGGGAACAGTTATGAGTCAGCCCCTGACCATGTCTTTCTTTTGGTATTGAAAAAATGCTTCGAAACAATTACCATTATGTCATAAGATGTTTAAGCGGTTAACATAATATGCTTGGAAGTGTAAATAAATGAAGAAATGGGCTTATGTGGTAACAGCATACATAGTTTTGGGACTTATCGTATATTTTGCGGGAGGGAAAAATGTTGATCCTCCTCCGTGCTGTAGTACCCTTAATATAGGAATTCATGATTCTGTGACAGAACCTGTCGCCGGTACGGTTTACACCGGCTTGAGCGGGATACCGGGGGATAACCAGGTCCGGGAACAGGTTGGCCTTCCCAGGCCGGAACCCAATATTCCCTTTAAGGATCCTGTATTTGGCACAACAATTTTAAGGTTGACAGGCCCGGCCGGGGCTGCTGACGGTGCAAGCCAGGATTATCTGACAGCCAATGTTTTTAATGCAGACAGCACTCATATACTGATTAAAGACGGGCAAGCCAGATGGACCCTGCTGGACCTTCCGGGCTTTAGATTTAATAAATATCTGCATGATATGAGAAGTGATATAATTCCTCGGTGGCATCCAGTGGACCCACACCTTTTATATTATTTTGAGGGGAATAATCTGTACATCAAAGATTTAATCACAGAACAGTATAAAGCGCTGCACTCCTTTACGCGGTTTTCCCGGGTAACAGCTACTCCTGAGGGGCGGCTCAGTAAAGATGGTTCCAGGATAGCCGTTTTGGGACTTGATAGCAGAGGCAATCCTGAAGAATTATTTACCTATGATATTAAAACCAAGCTGGAAGGACCGGGACTGAAAATATCTGACCCTTCCGGGGAAATTCAATGGGCTACGGTAACACCGGAGGGAGATTATGTTATTGTTGGCTGGGGCAGGCAGGGAACCGGTGAATTCGAAGGGACCAGACTGTACACAGCTGCCATGAAGCCGGTCAGACAGCTGATTGACACTACCCACCCGGGGAAAATTGCCCATGATCTTGACGGAAACCATGTTTATGTGGTCTCCAGCGTTGATTCCAAGCAGCGGCAGAACCCAAACGAGATAATCAAGATTACTGTTCCGGAGGGGAAAGAGACTGTTGTACAGAAACTGGATTGCCGTTTCCATGTAAACATATCGGGAGCGGCTTCAGGAAGCAGGGGGTGGGTCGTGGTATCAACCCGCCGGAGCCGGAAACCCGGGTGTGAGCAGCCGGGGAAAGGCGGGTGGCATCCTTATGAAGGAGAGATCTATGCCCTTAAAATTGACGGGTCAGGGACCACCAGAAGAATTGCTCACCACAGGAATATTGAAGGTGACCCGACTCAGGAAACACACATTTTTGTTAACCGGGATATGACCCTGGCAGTTTGGAACAGCAACTGGGGCCAAACTGACCCTGAAACCTGCGATTTATATGCCGCGGATTTGACCAAGAGAAGTGAAGAAGACTGAGAAGTGAAGAAGACTGAGAAGTGAAGCGCCCTCTGTTTTAGGCCGTTGCGGCTGAAACAGAGGGCTTTTTGGCGGAAGCACAAAGATGGGCATCTTTACATAATATGTGATAGCGACATATCAGCATCAAGAGAGGAGATTAACTATGACCAGGTGTGACGGTTTTTTATATACAGTCAGGGAAGGTGACACGATTGTATCAATTGCCAGAATGCATCATATCAAGCTTGCGGAGCTGATTGTGGCCAATTCTCATATAGATGATCCTACAAAACTCTCTCCCGGACAGGAAGTATGCATTCCACAGGGTAAAGGGATCAACCAGGTTGTCGAGCCGGACTTTGGGGTTCAGCTGCCTACGGGGTACAGGATAAAGAAATATGTGAAGGATTTAACCTTTCCCACCGGGATTACCTTCAGTGATGCCGGGGAAATGTATGTGGTGGAATCCGGATACCGGGCCGGCAGTGTTTTGGGGTCGGCACGCGTGCTGAGAGTTTATCCGGATGGGTCTACTGCTGAAGTTACCCGGGGGTTCCTGCCCCCGGTGACGGGAATCACCTGGTATGATGAAAGCTTATATGTGTCGGAATCGGGTTACCCCGGTCAGATAACCAGGGTCTTTCCGGACGGGAGCAGGGAGGCCGTGATTAATAACCTGCCGACCGGTGGTGATTACCAACTGAGCCAGGTCGTATTCGGCCCTGATGGGAGGATGTATTTCGGGATAGGGACAGTGACCAATTCAGGAGTTGTTGGTCCTGATAACACCTGGCTGGGCAAAAGGCCACGGTTTCGTGACTTCCCAAGCCGGAATTTTGAACTTGCGGAACGGAGTTTTGTCAGTGAAAATGTCCTGAAACCTGAAATTGGAAACAGTACTGTGACAGGTGCCTTCCAGCCTTTTGGCACTGCCGCAAAGCCAGGCCAGACAGTGAAATCTCAATTCCCCTATACCGGGGTAATTTACCAGGCAAATCCTGACGGGAGCGGGATGAAGGTCTTTGCAGACGGGGTGCGCAACCCGTTTGGTCTGGGGTTTGCGCCGGGAGGCAGCTTGTTTGCCACTGATAATGGGATGGATATCCGCGGCAGCAGGCCTGTTGCTAATGCCTGGGATACCTTTGAGGAGATTAATTTTGGTGAATGGTATGGGTGGCCGGATTATAATGCCAGAGTTCCGGTAACCGACCCCCGGTTTAAGCCTGATGGCGGGCCACAGCCCCAGTTCCTGATCACTAATCAGCCTCCTCTGGCGGAAGGCCCTGTGGCATTGTTTGAGCCCCATTCAGTTCCCGCTAAGTTTGATTTTTTAACCGGCACGGAATTTGGATTCCAGGGAGAAGCCTTTGTAGCGCTGTTCGGCCATATTGACCATATGGCCGAACCTCTGCCGGAACCGGCAGGCTTCAAGATTATCAGGGTTAATATAGAAACAGGAGAGGTTAATGATTTTATGGTCATCCTTGATCCCCGTAATCCGGGTAACGGGCCTGTCCACCCTATTCAGGCCAGGTTCTGCCCCGGTACCGGCAAACTCTACGTAGTTGATTTCGGGCAGACAGGGGATACCGGAGGTCCGCCAAAACGCAAATCAGGCGCCATCTGGGAGATAAGCAGGTGAGTCAGTGAGCAGCTTTTTGAATGAAAAGGAGTGGCAGATGTGTTCCGGAACGACGAGTCTGATGTCAGTCGACCCACAATCCGCGTAAGCGGGAGTGGATTGTCGACTGAATCGTTGCCGTCGTGGAGGAATATGTCTGCCACTCCTTTTGTGATCAAAATTAAAGGTGGTCATTTATTACTTGTTGGAAACTCAGTTTTACCGCTCCTGGCTTACTCCACGAGCTGCCACTTGCCGTTTTTGATTTCCACCAGTACCAGGTCACTTTCCGCGAGCCCGTTATGGTCTTCGGGTGACATGTTGAAAATGCCGGTAACTCCGGCGAAGTTTTTGGTATTCTCAAGCTCGGTCCTGATTTTTTCCCTGTCAGGTCCGGCTTTTTCGATGGCATTTACCGCTAGCTGCACAGCATCCCAGGCATATCCGCCAAAGGGGTTTGGCGGGCCGTATTTAGCCTCATATTGTTCTGCATATCCGGTAAGTACTGATTTCTGGGCATCAGTTTCCGCAAGGATGTCGGCAACCAGCAGCTTTCCGATGGGGAAGATGACGCCATCAGCCGCTTCCCCGGCGAGGTCAATAAAGGTCTGGTTCCCGATACCGTGGCTGTGGATCAGGGGAGCATTAACAGCCATCTGCCTGTAGTTTGCGGTCAGGCTGGAGGCGGCGGGAGGGATGGCCCAGGCAATCACGGCCTGGGGGTCATTTTTCTTAATGTTGGTAAGCTGTGAGGTCATCATGGTATCTTCCTGTTCAAACTTTTCCTGGACCACTATTTCAATACCTGATGCCGCAGCTGCCTTTTCAAATTCTACCCGGCCGCTGTCACCATATGCGCTGTTGACACTCATAAAGGCCACCTTGGTCATTCCATTGGCCTTGAGGTATTCAACTATTTTGGCAGCCACCAGGCTGTCACTCTGAGCAGTCTTAAATACCCACCGGCGTTCTTCGAGGGGTTCCACAATATTGATGCTGGCTGCACATGAGATGAGGGGCACACCGGCATTTTCCGCGGATTCCACCATTGCCATTGTTGAGCCGCTGGTGCTGGCCCCGATAATTGCCAGGACATTCTGCTGGATCAGCTTCTTTGCTGCCAGTGCGGCTTCTGTCTCATTGCTCTTAGTGTCCAGCATAATTACTTCCAGCTCAGTTCCATTGATGCCGCCATTTTTGTTGATGTCATCAATCATCATTTCAACCGTGTTGCGCTCAGGTATTCCCAGGGATGAAGACTTTCCTGAAATGTCCAGGACTACCCCGATTTTGTAGGACTTGCTTTCATTTGGCCCTGCCGTTTTATCTGCCGAACTACCACAGCCGCTGATTAATGCAGCGATAATGCTTAAACATACCAGAAGGGGAAGGATTAATCGTTTCAGCACAGTAAACCACTCCTTTTTTCATACTTGTTTTAGCAGCGGACTTTTTCAGTCCTGCTCTATATATTAAAGCTGCCGTTGGGAGGTTTCTGCTTTAGTGCAAACCATCCTACCGGACTCCTGAAGGCAACTCAGAAATACATAATTTACAGCCAAAACCGTGTCCTGGAAATTAAAAAAAGCCACTCATCCCTTAGGGACGAGAAGCTTATAGCTTTCCGCGATACCACCCGAATTGGCTGCAGGTGCAGCCCACTCCTATGCAGGTACGAGATTCGTTAGCCAGCAGCCAACTGCCAAGCCAATCGCCAATTCCCGGCTCCTAACTCCCGGCTCCTGACTCCTGCCTAGAATCCGATACCCTCTGCCTGTTAACGGTGGAGTGCCGGCACAGCCTACAAGGAGAGTCTGAAACGTGTTCAGGTGTCCCTTCAGCCTGCAGTTCAGGAGGGAATTTCAACTGTCCATTACCGGAAAGGCTCTCAGTCGGCGGCCTTATCTCCCTGTACGGCATGAAGCAGTTTACTTGTCTCCGTCATCACTTTTGCGTGGTATATTTAATTCATTTAAACACATGATATTCAGTGGCCCCAAAAAATGTGCCACCAATTATATTACGCCAGCATGCACTGACTAATGCTACTAAGCATGCAGCCTGGCGCCCAGGTAGGCTGACTGGACCCTGGTATCCTGCAGCATATCTCGGGCCCTGCCGGCCAGGGAAATCTGTCCCCGTTCAATAATATAAGCCCTGTCGGCCACCTTTAGGGCGGCCTTGGCGTTCTGCTCAACCATCAGGATTGTGGTGCCGCGCTTTTTCAGGCTCACCAGGATATCAAATATTTCTTTTACCACTAAGGGGGCCAGGCCCAGTGAGGGTTCATCCAGGAGCAGGACCTTTGGTTTGGCCATCAAACCCCTGCCGATTGCCAGCATTTGCTGTTCACCGCCGCTCAGAGTACCGGCCAGCTGGGTTTCTCTGCCACGCAGGGCAGGGAAGAGGGAAAAAATATTTTCAATGTCATCATTAATTAATTTTTTATCGGTTTTATACCGGTGATAGGCGCCCAGCTTCAAGTTATCGATTATAGAAAGAGAATCAAAGACCTCCCTGTGTTCGGGAACAAGGCTGATGCCTGCTTTGACCACATCCTGTACCGGCATGCAGCTGGTCTGTACGGTTCCAAGGTACACCTGGCCTGACTTAGGCCTGTGAATACCTGCGATGGTGCTCAGCAGGGTCGTTTTACCGGCTCCGTTAGCACCGATAATAGTTACTATCTCGCCTTTTTCAACATCCAGGGAAACACTGTTTAGAACCTTGATTCTCCCGTGATATGTTTCGATTTTGACAACCTTCAGCATTATAAGCCCTCCTCACCCAGGTAAGCCGTAATGACCTCCTGGTTGTTCTGAATCTCATAAGGTGTGCCCTCGGCAAGCTTATTGCCGAAATTGAGCACTACCAACCGGTCGGTAATTTCCATAACGGTTTCCATGTCGTGTTCCACCAGTATGATTGTAATTCCCTGATCTCTGAGGGTATATATAATATCAACCAATTCCCTGGTCTCACTGGAGTTGAGCCCGGCTGCCGGTTCATCCAGAAGCAGCAGTTCCGGTTCCAGGGCGATGGCCCGGGCAATTTCCAGCATTTTTTGCTGACCGTAAGGCAGATTGTTGGCCGGTTCCATTGCCTTGTCGGCCAGACCGGTCAGGGCCAGCTTTTCCAGGGAACTTTCTACTATTTTGCTTTCTTCGACCTGAACGGGCCACAGCGGGAAAACTGCTCCCAGAAGCCCTGTACGGCTCCGGATATGCCGCCCGACCATAACATTCTCCAGTACTGTCATATTGTTAAAAACCTGGAGATTTTGAAAGGTCCGGGCAATTCCCAGGGCGGCTACTTTATGAGTGGGCAGACAGGTGATCTCTGTATCATTAAAGTAAATATTACCTTGAGTAGGGGGATAAACACCGGTCATCAGGTTAAAAAGTGTCGTCTTACCGGCGCCGTTCGGCCCGATGACGGCAATAATTTCTCCCTTGGAGACAGAAAAAGAGACATCACTGACCGCATGAACCCCGCCGAAGGTTTTGGTGAGATGATTTACCTCAAGGAGTTTCATTGGCACGCTCCTTTCTGTATCTCCAGCCTTCATAGGCTTTAACCAAGCTTGCCGTAAGGCCGTCAGGCATAAAAATCATAATGACAACAAGAATAATTCCGTATACTACAATTTCATATTCTCCTCCGGCCTGAGGTATCAAAAGAGGCATAAACTCCTTTAAACTTTCTGCCATGATAGTGATTACAGATACTCCAAAAATAGGTCCCCAGATGCTGGCAAGGCCTCCCACAACTGCCATGACCACAAACTGTATGGAAGTCATCAGTCCGAAGGGGCTGGGGCTGATAAAGGTAATATAATGGGCATAGAGGCTGCCGGCCATACTTGCATAGACGGCGCTCAGGGCAAAAACCTGCAGCTTATGCCTGTCTGTATCCACACCCAGGCTCTGGGCGGCGAACTCGCTGCCGTGAATTGACCTGAGGGCACGACCGATTCGGGAATGGACCACATTGTTGGCCAGAATCAAAGCTAACAGGGCCAGTATCCAGACCAGAAAATAAAATTTGAAATCATTATTAAAAATCAGTTTGCCGATGGACAGGTATGGTATCCCTTTGCTCAGACCCGACGGACCGCCTGTCAGTTCCACTTCTTCCATCAGGATAACATGTATGATAAGACCAAACCCAAGGGTGGCCAGGGCAAGGTAGTGTTCCTTCAGTCTGAAAATCGGAATGCCTATTAAATAAGCTATCATTCCGGTCCCCACAGCCCCGGCAGCCATTGCCAGCCATGGAGAAATATTATATGTTGAGGTGAGAATTCCGGAGGTATAGGCTCCAAGTCCGTAAAAAGCAGCATGACCCAGGGATATTTGTCCGGCATATCCCATCAGGAGACAGAGGCCGACGACAACTATGGTATGGATACCTATAATAACCAGAACGCTGAGGTAATAATTATTGGTAATCACAAAAGGGAGAGTAAAAATAACCAAAGTAAATAAAAGTATCAGTGCGTGTCGTAATCGTTTTTGTTTTAAAAGGTCTTTCATAAGGCCCTCCTTATACGCGTTTAGTGCCGGATGTCCCGAATAGTCCGCCGGGTTTCAGGAAAAGAACCAGGAGGAGGATGACAAACGCAATCCCATCCTTGTATCCCGATGATAGCAGGCCTGCGCCCATTGATTCCATGATTCCCAGGGCCAGGCCGCCGATAACGGCGCCCGGTGTACTGCTCAAACCTCCCAGAACTGCAGCCACAAAGCCTTTAAGCCCGAGCATAAGGCCCATATCATAGGTGACATATGTTATTGGGGCTATCACTATTCCGGCCAGGGCAGTCAGGGCAGCGCTGAACACGAAGGCCAGCAGGGACATTCGCTGGGGGTTGATTCCCATGAGACGCGCGGCAAACTTGTTGACCACACATGCTCTGAGGGCTTTACCCCAGTAGGTGTATTCAAAGATGAAAAAGGTAAGGGCCAGAACCAGCACGGTTGTTCCGATTACCCAAAGGCTCTGGGGAACAATAGTCGCTCCTCCGATATGCAGGGGGCCGCCTTTGGTAAAGGGCGCCAGCTTATAGGGGTTTGTGCCCCAAATCAGCAGGGCAATACCCTTTATTGCTGTTGATAAACCGATTGTGATAATAACGAGTGTTAACGGGGAGGCTTTTTTTGCAGTCCTGATAGCCCCGAATTCTATCAGGCCAACTACAATCATAACCAGAATAACTGCAATTACCAGAGCGCCTGCGGCAGGTACTCCGGCATTGACGAGGGTTACCATGAACATGGCCCCCAGCATCACAAATTCACCCTGAGCAAAGTTTATGATACCCGTGACATTATGTATTATTACAAATCCTAAAGCAACCAGGGCATAGATTCCGCCCATTGTCAGGCCGCTGAGCAAGTATTGCAGAAGTTCGCTGGATAGGCTCATGTCATCCTCCCTTAAGGTGTTTTGAGTTTCTTAAAAAATTTCCTCTAAGCTCAAAGCTTTGTGCCTTATTATCCTGTACTATTAGCTCCGGAAATGACCGTGGAATTTGGTGAGGTGTTGTACAAGATTTTCCTTGCACTGTCATCGTGAGAAATCTTACTGAGGTTCCGTTAAGCGAAGTCGCGGACCGTAGCCATGGATGGCGTAGCCGCCACTGAGCCAGGGATGGCGAATTGGCGGTTTAGTCCGTGACTTCGCCAGGAACAAGGTTAGATTTCTCCGGTGTCAGTGCGGAAAATCGGTACAATAGCTCACCATATTTCATTCCCGGTCATTTCCGAGAGTCTGCATAGTTACCGGTTATTTGGCGGGTATCCAGCTGCCTTCTGAGATTTCCACCATAACCATACTGTCGAGACCAAGGCCGTTATGGTCCTCAGGAGACATATTAAAGACACCCGAAATGCCCACGAAATTGGTTGTTTTTTCTAATTCCTCCCTGATTTTGCCCCTGTCGGGACCTGCTTTTTCCACGGCGTTGAGGACTATCTGCAGAGCATCCCAGGCATGACCGCCAAAGGTGTTCCGCGGGCCGTATTTTGCTTCAAAATCGGTCGCGTATTCGACCAGAACCTGCTTCTGCGGGTCATCCTCCGGGAGACCTTCGGCCACCAGGAGCTTACCGACCGGGAAGACCACACCATTGGCTGACTCACCGGCCAAATCAATAAATGTTTTGTTGCCGATTCCATGGCTGTGGATAAGAGGCACTGTGAGGCCCAAATCCGCAAAACCGGTTGTAAAGCTGGAAGCTGAGGGCGGTATAGCCCAGCAGAGCACTGCCTGCGGGTCAGACTTTTTGATGTTGGTGAGCTGTGAGGTCATGATAGTATCATTTACCTCAAATTTTTCCATAACCAAAATTTCAATACCTTCCTTGGCAGCTGCTTTTTCGAACTCTACCTTGCCGCTGTCGCCAAAGGCGTTATTCATGCTGGCAAAGGCTATTTTTGTGAGACCCTTGGATTTCAGGTAAGCAGCTACCCTTTCAGCTACCAAGCTGTCGCTCTGGGCGGTTTTAAAGACCCATTTGCGTTCATTAACTGGCTCCACAATACGAATACTGGCGGCAGCTGAAACGAGGGGAATCTCTGCCTGCTGGATACCCTCCAGCATTGCCAGGGTGGTGCCGCTGGTGCTGCAGCCGATAATGGCCAGGACATCCTTCTGGATGAGACTCTTGGCAGCCAGGGCGGCTTCTGTTTCATTACTCTTGTTGTCCAGCATAATCAATTCAATGGGATGACCGTCAATGCCGCCATTTTCATTGAGCTTCTCAACAATCATATTCACTGTGTCCCGCTCGGGAACACCCAGGGAAGAACCCGGACCTGAGATGTCAAAAATTGCTCCGATTTTATAGGGCTCTTTTGATTCTGCAGAACTGCTTTTTTCAGGAGTTTCCTGTGTACCTCCGCAGCCTGCCAGGACAAGGCCCAATACCAGGGCAATCACTAGGATAGCGCGTTTTTTCATCAACCGTTCCACCGTTTCACACTCCTTGAAGTTTATTGTTTTTATAGTCAAGCACCTGTTTCTCCCAGGTGACGGGATTTCCATCCTGCCATATGCCTCGTTGGGCTAACCGTTCTAACCCGTAACAATAAAAACAAAAAACTTCCCGTCCTAACAGGGACGAGAAGTTTATACTTCACGCGGTACCACCCAGATTGGCTGCAGTGCAGCCCTCTCTAATTGCAGGTACAAGATTCATCTCTGACTGAATCTGATACCTTCTGCCTGTTAACGGTGGAGAGCCGGCACGGCCTACCAGGAGTACCCATCAATTTGTGAAATGCATGGGGTTCCCTTCAACCTGCAGTTCAGGAGGGAATTTCAGCTGACCGGTAAAGGGAAAGGCTTGCAGTCTACGGCCCTTCCTCCCTGGACAAACCGGGACAACTTACTTGTCTCCGTCATCACTTTTTACATTGAGTGTCTAAGTTTGTTGACAGCCAATTGCAATTTTGACTGAATATTAAAAAGATAATAGCACAAACTTCTGTCCCTGTAAACACTTTTTTAGTTAATCACAAAACTTTTTGTATTATTTGACCAGCTCCCATTTTCCATCGCTGACTTTTACCATGACCAGGCAGTCTTTAGTGAGACCGCTGTGGTCCTCGGGGGTAAAGTTAAATATGGCGGTTACCCCTGTGAAACTGGTGTTTTCAATCTCATCCCTTATCTTTGCAGGGTCAGGACCCACTTTTTCCAGGGCTTGAGCTACTATTTTAACTGCATCCCAGGCATGCCCGCCGAAGGTACTCCTGGGACCAAATTGCTCCTCGTATTTTTGGGCATATTCGTTTGTGATTGCTTTCTGCGGGTCGGAGTCGGCCAGTTGTTCGGCAACAAGCAGGCGGCCAATCGGGAAGACTGTTCCTTCGGCAGCCTTTTCGGCCAGGTCCAGATATGTCTGGTTCCCAACCCCGGAACTATGGATTAGTGGTGCCTCAATACCCATCTGGCTGAAGTTAGAGGTAAAACTTGAGGCCGCGGGTGGGATGGCCCAACAGATAACGGCATCAGGGTTCTGACTCTTAATATTGGTTAACTGGGAAGTCATAATGGTGTCAGCCGTTTCGAATTTTTCTTTAGCAACAATTGTAATCCCGGCTGCTGCTGCTGCCTTTTCAAACTCAGTCCGGCCGCTGTCGCCGTAAGCATCATTTACCGATGCCAGGGCAACCTTGCTCATCCCGTTGGCCTTCAGGTAATCAGTGATTTTTTCAGCCACAATGCTGTCACTCTGGGCAACCTTGAAGACCCACTGGCGCTCTGCCACCGGTTCGGTGATCCGGACACTGGCGGCACAGGAGATTAGGGGAATCTGAGCGTTTTGTATCATTTCAACCATGGCCATTGTGGTGCCGCTGCTGCTGGAACCGATGATGGCAGCAACACCTTCCTGAATCAGGCTTTTGGCAGCCAGGGCAGCTTCTGTCTCATTACTTTTGCTGTCTTTAATAATAAGCTCAATGGGATGGCCATTGACTCCGCCGTTGGCATTTATTTCTTCAACCACCATCTGGGCAGTGTCACGTTCCGGGATTCCCAGTGAGGAGGCTTTTCCGGAGATGTCGAAAATGGCTCCCACCTTATACGGTTCCAGACCATCACCGGATGTTGGCGCTGACCCGCCGCACCCTGACAGCAGCAGACCCATCAGCAATAAACCGGTCAGCAATGTGAAGATTTTCCTGTTCCTTTTAAACACGACTTGCACTTCCTTTCATAAAATATTTATATTTAAAAAACAAAAAACACTCCGGAAAGGAGTGCTTTAATCTGATATATTACCCCATCCTGCCATGCTCCCGTAGTTTTAAGTTTTTTTGCCATGAACTATTGATAACATTTCCTGCATGCGGTCTGTAATGACCGACCCTGCAAACTGCCATACTACAAATAAGTACATTTTTCCTACAAAATAATTTTATCACAATTATACATCTATGTAAAATGTTTTTTAGGCGGCAAATAGCTGACAGAGCAGGAGAAATTACCTTGAAAAATGAACGGAAATTAATGAAGGAGGTTGTGTATTTTTCCGCGAATAGAAGTAAATATCAAGTTCATTTCTAACTATATAGAACTGCAGGAAGAGGGGAGATATTATGAAAGTTTATGCCATAAACGGAAGTTTCCGGACTGAGGGTAATACCGATATTATTATGGAAAAGATTCTGGAAGGGGCCCGGAGCAGGGGAGCAGAGACAGAAAAGGTTTTAGTTGACGACCTGAATCTCAGGTCATGTCAGGGTTGCCTGGAATGCCGGCAGGAGGGCATCTGCCGGCAGGAGGACGGACTGATGGACATTGTACGGAAATTTGAGCAGGCTGACGCTATAGTTATGGGGACACCCATTTACGGCAACTATATGACCGGACAGCTAAAAATACTGCTGGACCGTTTAATGGGAGTTATCAGCAGGATCACCTATGTACCGGGAGGCGGGATTAAGTCGATTACCAGACTCGAACCCCAAAAACGTAATATAGTTACTGTCCTTACGGCAGGGGCGCCCACTCCCGAGTGTGCAGATGATGCCCTGAAGCTGTTCCGCAGGATGCTGGGTTCCCTCAATAATGGCGGTTTTATGGAAGAGATTGTTGCTGTGGGAATTAACGCCAAAGGCGCAATTGTGTTCCCAAAAGAAGAGTGGCTTAAGGTGGCCGGGAAATACAGGGTTCCGGATACCGATGCCTATGCTGAAAAAGCTATGGCCAGAAACCGGGAAGTATTGGAACGGGCCTTTAAACTGGGACAGGATTTGGTGGAAAAATAGCATACTCCCGGCTCAATAGGGAAAACCTATTGACCAGGAGGTGATGAAATGAACCAGGAAATCTATTGTTCTGTTGACACATGTCACTACTGGGAACAAGGCAATCACTGCAAGGCCAACAAAATCATGGTAACATCAGATGCGGCCGGAGACAGCATGCCGGATAACTTTGATGCTCCCCAGGCCTCAATGGCGGCGCCCACGCCTGCAAATACATGTATGGAGACCGCCTGCAAAACCTTTGTACCTAAGCAGAGCAACAATATAAATGCTGACGGAGTATACAAGCAGGGTTAAGCATAATCAAACCGCTTCAGGAGATTGCCTGAAGCGGTTTTGTATTTCACTGATTGATATTACTGATACTGGTGTGGCCGCTCCGCATATTCCGGGGTCGAAATCATGAATGAATGCGGCCTGATATGCTTGCCCTGGTTCAGGGCGGTCTTTTGGTACATCACATCATAATATTCCCTCAGCATGCGGTGGGAGGAAAACTGGTAGTGGGCCATGTCGATACTGGACCGCATCATATTGTGCCACCTGTTTTTATCATCGTAATAAGTAGGAACAACTTCTGACAGCAGCACCTCATACAGTCTCTGCAAATCGTATTCGTCCTGGTTTGCTGCCTGGACTTCATTGCCGCATATGGAACAGAGGAGCCAACCGCTGATACCGTGCTGCAGTCCCTCGGCAACCCAGCCGTCAACCACGCTAAGGTTAAGCACCCCGTTTACTGCAGCCTTCATTCCGGACGTGCCGCTGGCTTCCAGGGGTCTCCTGGGGTTGTTCAGCCACACATCACAGCCCCTGATCATGAGCCGCGCTATTTCCATATTATAGTTTTCCAGGAAGACGACAGCATCGCGGTATTTCCGGTCCATTTCCACCAGCTTTCGAATAATATCCTTACCCATGGAATCCCTGGGGTGTGCTTTGCCTGAGAAAACAAGCTGCAGCTTTCCTTCCCGGAGCAGGGGGTCAATGATATCCGTATTCCGGAATATCAGTTCACTTCTTTTATATGGAGCGACCCTCCGGGCAAAACCTATCACCAGGGCTTCAGGATTCAGGGTAGTTCCCGTATGCTGCTTGATAAAGTCAGCAAGTTCTTTTTTACACTGCACGTGCGGTTCCCAGAGGTCTTCACCCTTTTCAAAGGCATTCCGAATGCGTTCATCCTGCCAGGTGTTTACATGGATGCCGTTGGTAATAGATATAATCGGGGCGGTTTCATAAACATTGCCCCACATATTTCTTGCCGTTTGGCCATGAAGCTTGGATACGGCA
This sequence comes from Phosphitispora fastidiosa, assembly GCF_019008365.1. NCBI lineage: Bacteria > Bacillati > Bacillota > Clostridia > Eubacteriales > Peptococcaceae > Phosphitispora > Phosphitispora fastidiosa. The sequence continues at coordinate 88,988 of NZ_JAHHUL010000007.1, forward strand.
TTGGCCATGTCAGCCATCCTCAGGGCAGCTATGGTCATGTTGAAAGGATCATCACCGATATCACGCATTTGCTCATAGGTAAGCCCATTATAGGCCTCCATATGCTGCAATAGGTCATGAGTCCAGATTTCATTGCCGGCTTCAACAGGGGTATGGGTTGTGAAGACCACTTCTTTTTGGGTTGATTTCCAGGCTTCATGAAAAGAGATGTTGTCGTGCTGCATTTTTTCCCTGATTAGTTCTACACCGGCAAATACCGCATGCCCTTCATTAAAATGATAAATGTCAACCTCAATCCCCAGGGCCCGGAGGGCTCTTACTCCGCCTATGCCAAGAATCATTTCGGCAGCAACACGGTCCTGTTCCACTCCGCCATACAGACGGTTGGTCATCCAGCCGTGCGGACTGCCGGGGAAATTGGTATCCAGGAGATATATTGTGGCATTTCCGTATTTTTCAATTTTATGGATTTTGCAGGTCACGTCAGCCCCCCTGACCCGCAGGGTTACTTTTAAACCCGTATCTTCGACTGCGGAAAAATCATAATTGGGATACATATCATAAGGATACCCGTCCTGCCCGATAAACTGTTCCGTGTAATCCTGATTCCAGAGGATTCCGATCCCTGTTACCGGAGCATTCAGGTCTCTGGCTGCCTTGAGGTAATCTCCGGCAAGGACACCAAGTCCTCCGGCGTAAATGGGCAGGCTGCTGTTTAATCCGTATTCCATGCAGAAATAAGCGACCCGGGGTGAACCTGATGGGTTATCTGTCCTCAATATATTTTCCGGCAAACCTGTAAATGTAAAGGAATGCCAGAACACCTCCCCTCAAAATAAGAGTATTCTGGGACTTAGTCTTTTATGGCGGGGGAGAAATTATGCATATTAACTTTATAATGTAGAATACCTGCCGGTGCAGGCGGCAGGTATTCGAGCTGGGAGTATGGGTGAGCTTTTTAAAAGAAGCTCTTATCTAAATATTATTGAGTTAGGCGTTTTTTTCCCAGCCTTATGGTCTGAAATGCGGTTTAAGGGGTGTGAAATACCGGATAGAGGGTATGAAATACGGAAATGAGGGTGTGAAAACATTGAGTCTTGTGCGAAATATCGAATGCAGGCAAAAAAATGGTGATAAGGATGATTTATGATACTCTATACTTCCATAAAAAAATTCCATAAGGAACATAAAGGAAATTAATAACCATATATAGTAAACTATAGCGGGGGATTTTAAAAAACACTATAGTGAAAGGAGTTAAAAGCATTGGGGAACAAGATTGGAGTTTTAATTACCGGGGCGGTCATCGGAATTGTGGCGCTTATCCTTACCAAGATGGGCAATCCGGCCAATATGGGGCTGTGTATAGCATGCTTCATGAGGGACACTGCCGGCGGGCTCGGCCTGCACCAGGCTGCGGTTGTCCGGTATATCAGGCCTGAAATACCGGGCATCATTCTGGGGGCCTTCCTGATTGCCGCGTTTAACCGGGAATTCCGGGCATCAGGGGGAGCAAACAAAACTGTTAGGTTTATCCTGGGTTTTATCATGATGATAGGGATGCTTGTCTTCCTGGGATGCCCGCTAAGGGTGGCCTTAAGGCTTGGTGCGGGAGATCTGAATGCCCTGGTTGGTTTTGCCGGACTGTTTGCCGGAGTTGCTGCAGGTACATTTTTTCTTAAATCCGGATTCAGTCTGGGCCGGTCCGGTTCACAGCCGGGGTGGGCGGGAGTCGTATTTCCCGCAATTGCTGTGATTTTGCTATTACTGCTGTTTCTGAAGCCGTCTTTTATTTCTTTCAGCCAGGAGGGACCGGGCTCAAATCATGCTCCTGTGCTAATTTCACTTTTCGCGGGGCTGTTGGTCGGGGCGCTGTCACAGAGGTCGCGTTTCTGTATGGCGGGAGGGATTCGGGACCTGATTCTGTTCCGGAACTTTAACCTGATTGCAGGTTTCCTAATGATAATACTTGTTACCTTTGCGGGGAGTCTGTACCTGAACAAGTTTCAGCCCGGGTTTGCAGCTCAGCCAATTGCACATTCAGAAGCTCTCTGGAATTTTCTTGGCCTGGCAGCTGCCGGGTGGGCGGCGGCTCTGCTGGGCGGATGCCCGCTCAGGCAGCTGGTGCTGGCCGGACAGGGCAATACGGATGCTGCTGTTACCGTGGGCGGCTTGGCTGCAGGGGCGGCGGCAGCCCATACCTTTGGATTGGCAGCCAGTCCTGCAGGAGTTCCACAGGCAGGCGGGATGGCTGTTGCCGCCGGGCTTATCATATTGCTGGCGCTTAGTATGGGAGTTTGTTACAAAACTGTTACCTCAGAAAGGAGGAGAGTTCATGCAGATAGTTGATGTAAGAGGGATTTCGTGTCCGGAACCGGTACTGCGTGCCAAGAAAGTTCTTGACAAGGGTGGACCGGGACCGGTCAAAGTACTTGTGGATGAGGAGGCGGCAGGTGAGAATGTAACTGCCCTGGCCAGACACATGGGCTGGAATGTGGCCAGGGGAAAGCATTCTGATTATATTGAAATCTTGCTGAGCAGGTAAAATGGGTTTTATTGAAGAAGAACGCTGTTATATTACATTTCCGGCTCTCACAGAGGTCCTTAAGGCTGAAAAGCGCCTCCAGCCGTCCGGGATAAAGTTCTGGCTGGTCCCGATTCCCAGGGAGATTACCGCAGACTGCGGAATGTGTCTCATGTGTTACCCCGAGGCCCTGGAAACCGTGACTGGTTTATTGGCTGCAGAACATATTGGATATGAGCGGTCTTATCTCCTGAAAAAAAGGAAGTTTAAATTTTTTCAGCAATAACAAAGCTAGACCGTTTCTTTCCCCATATATATGCGGAAAATATTTTGCCGCTCGGCAAGTTTGCCATTTATCAGTGACAGGATAAAATTCATTTTTTCTGCTTCGGGAAAGGCGGTATAAAGGGTTATTGAACTGTCATCTGACAGGGTTCTGAGCCGATCCCACTGTTCTACAGAAAAATTGTCTTCAGGGAGTTCTACTTTTCCATAAACAGTCTTGACATTCTTCAAGGTGGCCGTGATGTCAGGCCTGATACCATTACTTACCGGCAGGTCCCCAGGGTTGGTATCAATTGCAGCCGTTATGGAAAACCCTCTGCGCACGAGGCTGTCTCTGAGAAAATTCAAAAGTTCGTTAAATTCATTGTCCATTTAAAGTTACCTCCTCTTATACGGATTTAATTATAATTGAAATTCTGATGATTTCCAATGATTATTCTTATTTTACTGCTAAAATCTGTATCCTACCCTTCAGGTATTAATTTATACAATTTGACTTAAGTTAAATGAAAAAGTTTCTTGAAAAGTATATAATTATTTTAGTCAAATTCAACTGGGGGGTAACAAAATGTCTCTGATACCCAAAAGGGAAATTGAGTCACGGATAAGCAGACTGCAGTCACTGCTGGGGGAGAACGGGGTAGATGGCGCATTGATTGTGCAGGCAGTTGATTTGTTCTATTTTTCGGGAACGGCACAAAACGGCTGTCTTTATCTACCTGCTTCCGGTAACCCGGTGCTCTGGGTTAAGAAGAGCTTTGCCAGGGCCAGGGATGAATCCGCCCTGGAAAACGTTTTTCCATTGAGCAGTGTCAAAAAACTGCCTGAACTGATAGCATCAGGAGGCAGAGCTCCACTGGTTATGGGCCTGGAAATGGATGTTCTGCCGGCAAATACTTACCTTTTTTATGCTAAAATGTTTTCCGGTACAGAACTGGTGGATATCTCAGGGCTGATAAAAAAGGTCAGGCAGATTAAATCAGGCTATGAAATGGAACATTTGCGGGTTTCCGGTCGCAAGATGACCGAGGTCTATGACGAGATACCCGGGTTAATCAGGCCCGGAATAACAGAGGTTGCTCTTGCAGCCAAAATCGAAGAACGGGCCCGCAAAGCCGGGCATATTGGCTATATGAACATGCGTGCCTTCGGGAGTGCGATTTTTTTTGGACAGTTGATGTCAGGATGGGCTGCTGCGGTACCGTCCTGTTTTGACGGAGTAGGCGGGGGTCAGGGACTTCATCCGGTATTCCCCCAGGGGTGCAGTTTTAAGACCATTGAGACGGGTGAGCCTATCATGGTTGATTATGCCGGACTTTGGGGCGGCTATATTACAGACCGGTCACGTATTTATGCCATTGATTATCTTTCTGATAAGCTGATTCGGGCATTTGATGTATCCCTAAAGATACAGGACGAGGTTATTAGACGCGTTGAACCCGGTGCTAACGGCAGTGACCTTTTTGAACTGGCGTTCAAAATGGCGGACAAAGCCGGACTGGGGGATTATTTCATGGGCCACGGTTCTGACCGGGTGAAGTTTGTCGGTCACGGGGTCGGCCTGGAACTAGATGAATTTCCGATACTGGCAAAGGGTGTTGATGTCAAGCTGGAACCGGGTATGGTTTTTGCTCTGGAACCCAAATTTGTCTTTCCGGGGGAAGGGCTGGTGGGAATTGAAAACACATTTATACTTACCGAAAAGGGAGTTGAAAAGGTAACAGCTTCCCCGGATGAGTTGGTCATACTATAATAAGGTGTTACCGGCAAGCGGCTGCCGGGTCCAAATGAAGGCATTGGACCTGCAGCCGCTTTTTCTATTTTTGACAATATTGAAACGAGTCAGTAATATAGTTTTGGTACGAAATATTCGCAACGATAGAAATTGAGGGGAAGAAACTATGCTTAGACTATACAGGTTTTTACAGCCATTTAGCGCCATGGTAGCCGGTGCTCTGCTATTTATATTTTTGCAAACGATAGGAGACCTTTATCTGCCCACATTGATGTCAAGAATAATCAATGATGGTGTCATGCGTGGCGATACACACAGGATTATGGAGATCGGAGGACTAATGCTTCTGATTGCCGGGGGTGGAGCCGTCAGTGCAATTATTGCCGGCTTTCTGTCATCGAAAATTGCGGTCGGCCTGGGAACAATTCTGCGCAGCAAGATTTTTCAAAGGGTTGAGAGCTTCTCCCTGAAAGAATTTGATAAGTTAGGTACAGCTACTCTTATTACCAGGACAACCAACGATATTACCCAGATACAAATGGTTACTGTGATGATAATGCGCCTGATGATAAGCGCTCCGATGATGGCTGTCGGCGGCATCATCATGGCCTTCCGGGAAGACAGGACACTTACCTGGGTGCTGGCAGCTGCAATACCGGTTCTGGCCCTGGTTATTGCATTGATTGCATGGCGGGGGATACCCCTCTTCAGGTTGATTCAGGTAAAGATCGATAAAATTAATCTCGTTTTACGTGAAAAGCTAACCGGTATTCGTGTAATTCGTGCTTTTGATACCATAGAGTATGAACGGAGGCGTTTTGATGAAGCCAATGCCGATCTTACACTAAACTATATCAAAGTGAACAAAATCATGGCTTTCACGATGCCTTCAATTATGCTGGTGATGAACCTGACTTCCCTGTCTGTTCTTTGGTTTGGGGGTATTCGTATTAGTCAAGGCAGCATGGACCTGGGCGCACTTGCCGCCTTTACCCAGTATGCCATAATGATAATGTTTTCCATGCTGATGCTCTCCCTGATGTTTGTTATGGTTCCGCGGGCACAGGCTGCTGCGGTTAGAATAAACGAGGTTCTTGACACTCTGCCAACTATAAAAGATGCGGAAGAACCAAATGATTCCTTTTCCAGAAGGGGTTATATGGAATTCAAGGATGTCACCTTCAGTTATCATGGCGCTGAAAAACCGGTTTTGCAGAACATCTCCTTTTTGGCGCGCCCCGGTGAAGTTATTGCCATAGTAGGCAGCACAGGCTCAGGTAAATCAACCCTGATTAACCTTATTCCGAGATTTTATGATGTGGACAGTGGCAGCATTTTTGTTGACGGTGTTGATGTCAGGGAAATATCCCAGAAAAATCTCCGGGCTAAAATCGGTTTTGTACCGCAAAAAGCAGTCCTCTTTTCTGGTTCAATAATGGAGAATATTAAATTTGGTTATGACCAGGCAACAGAAGAAGAAATCAGGCATGCCGCAGATGTTGCCCAGGCTGCTGAGTTTATCTCCCAAATGGACGGCGGTTTTGCCCATGAAATTGAGCAGGGCGGCACCAACTTATCGGGCGGGCAGAAACAGCGTATTTCTATTGCCAGAGCGCTGGTAAGAAAACCGGAAATTTATGTATTTGATGATAGCTTTTCGGCTCTTGACTTTAGAACAGATGCGCGCGTGCGTGCGGCTTTGAAAAAAGAAACCACTGCGGCAACTGTGATAATTGTTGCCCAAAGGGTAGGTACTATTATGGATGCAGACAGGATCATCGTTCTGGATGAAGGACAGATTACAGGGCTCGGAACTCACAAAGAGCTGCTGAATACCTGCGAGGTATACCGCCAGATTGTATCCTCACAGCTTTCGGAGGAGGAAATCGCGTGATTAAACAAAAGAGCAGTCAGGGAGGACCCGGGGGCGGTGGAATGGGACCCCGTTTTGCCCATCCTGTGGCTAAGGCAAAAGATTTTAAAGGGACTCTGAAAAGGCTGAGCAGCTATTTGCGGCCACATATATTCAGTTTAATTATTGTTTTTATATTTGCTATGGCCAGTACTTCATTTACCATAGCCGCACCGAAGGTGACTGCCAAAGCAATGAACAAGCTGCAGGATGGTTATATGGCCAGGATGTTGCTGGAAAAAATGTCTGCCGGGCAAGATGTAAACTTGACAGATGACCAAATTAAAGGAGCGATAAGGGCAATCAGGGAAACAAACGGACAGTACGATTTTCACTACATCGGTGTTATTGCCTTAATCCTGTTGGGCATGTACCTGGTAAGCGCTGCCTTCAGCCTGATCATGGGTTTGGTGATGTCGGGTGTGGCCCAAAAAACGGTATATGATTTGCGCAGGGAAGTAGAAAATAAAATGGCCAGGCTGCCGCTGAAATACTTTGACCGTCATTCCCATGGAGATATATTAAGCCGTGTTACCAATGATACCGATACTATTGCCACAACATTGCAGCAGAGCTTAACTCAGGTTATTACCTCGGTCATTACAATTATCGGCTATATTATCATGATGCTGACAATCAGCCCAATACTCACCCTGATAATAATTGCTACACTTCCCCTGTATATTGGAACGACTGCCCTCATTGCCAGGAAGTCTCAAAAATACTTTGCAGCTCAACAGAAAGAACTGGGCCAGCTCAGTGGTCATGTTGAGGAGATGTATACAGGGCATAAAATAGTGAAGGCATTCGGACGTGAAGGAGATTCATTAAAGAAATTTGAGGACGTGAACGGCAGGCTCTACAGCGCAGGATGGAAAGCTCAATTTGTATCAGGTATCATGTTTCCCTTGATGAATTTTATAAGCAACCTGGGATATGTGGGTATAAGTATTGTCGGTGGCATCTGGATTATCAGAAATATCCTGGGGTTCGGGGATATCCTGGCTTTTATCCAGTATTCAAGATCACTCACCCATCCTATTATTCAAACGGCAAATATCGCTAATATTATTCAGTCAACGATTGCCTGCGCGGAAAGGGTGTTTGAGGTTCTGGATGAAGAGGAAGAAGTCCCTGACAGCCCTCATGCAAAAGTAATTGAAATGCCAAAAGGAGATGTCAAATTTGAACATGTGTTTTTCCGTTATGAAAAGAATGTACCACTGATAGAGGATATGAACCTGGATGTCAGAAGAGGTCATACCATCGCGATTGTCGGACCCACCGGCGCGGGTAAAACTACGCTGGTGAACCTGTTGATGCGCTTTTACGAAATAGATTCAGGCAGGATAAGTATTGATGGTGTGGACATCAAGGATATGGAGCGCAGTGTGCTGCGAAAAATGTTTGGGATGGTACTTCAGGATACCTGGTTATTTAACGGGACCATCAGAGATAATATTGCCTATGGCAAATCAGGAGCAGCTCTGGAAGAAATAGTGTGTGCAGCCAAAGCCGCTCACGCCGACCATTTTATAAGGACACTGCCTGATGGTTATAATACTGTGCTTAATGAAGAAGCAACCAACATCTCTCAGGGACAGAAGCAGCTGCTTACCATAGCCCGGGCCATACTTGCTGACCCCGTGGTTTTGATTCTTGATGAAGCCACCAGCAGTGTGGATACAAGGACAGAATTCCTTATTCAAAAGGCTATGGCTAATCTCATGAAAAACAGGACAAGTTTTGTGATAGCCCACAGGCTGTCTACTATCCGCGATGCCGAACTTATTCTGGTCATGAATAAGGGCAGGATTATTGAAATGGGCAATCATAAAGCATTAATTGATCAGGGCGGCTTCTATGCCGACCTCTATAACAGCCAGTTTACCGGAGTTCAACCCCGGTCCCGGGCCCTGCACTGAGCAACAAGCATTCCAAGGTATTTGCCAAAAGCATACCTTGGGATTTTTTATTTTCAAGCTTTATTTCATGTTGGAACTCTGTTTGGTAAGGGAGGAAAAAAGCTTAAAGGTGGCGAAAAAGTAGTAAGTAAATGTCGAAATAAGCACGCGATAAAATAAAATACCATTAAATTATGGAGGAATCTATGCCTAACACATATTTTGAACCAATGGGAATAGGGGAAATGCTTGATGCCGGCATCGACCTGTTCAAAAAGAATTTCAAAAAACTGTATTTGATTACCTTCCTTGGTTACCTGCCTCTTGCTGTAATTATTATTATTGCTGTAGCAGCAGCGGCTGCTATCGGGACATATGAGTTAGGGTTTATGATTATATTTGGATTGATTGTACTCATATTGTCTATTCCGGCTATGATTGCAATCGTTGCCATGCAGGGGGCCCTGATTAAAGCATGTGATGACAGCTTGTTTGACCGGGAAATTGAAGTAAAGGAAGGCCTCAGATTTGGATTGAAGCGGTTTTTCCCCTATTTTATCGCGTTACTGCTGTCCGGGCTGGCAACCGCCTTTGGCTACCTGCTTTTGATAGTGCCCGGGATACTGTTCCAGACCTGGTTTTTTCTGATTAGTCCGGTTGTTTTTTTAGAGGATAACGGATACGCATCAGCGCTGGGAAGGAGTCGGGAACTGGTAAGGGGTTATTTCTGGAGGACATTTGGTTTTATTGTTGTCATGGGGTTGCTGGGTTTTGCTATGATTGGCGCTATTTCCCAGGTGATTTCTCTGATACCCGTTATTGGAACAGTCACCGGTGTATTTATTCAGATTGCAATTATGCCCCTTCAGGCAATTGCCACAACCCTGTATTTTTACAACCAGAAGGCGATTCTGGAAGGGCATGACCTGAAATTGAGGGCAGATTACCTGTATTCTCAGCCGGAAGGAAAAGGGGATGTTCCGGTTGTCTAAAGGGTTTGTTTTTACCAATCAGGAAGTGAGGGACATGCTTGAGGAGATACTGTCACGACCGGATTTTATCCTGAGCAGGCTTGCTGGATCCTGGATTGACAGGGGTACAGCTATGGCTGAACGGCTGTTGTTTGGGATTTTGGGTACTGATGGCAGAATTGCATGGTGGGGTTATGTGCTGCTGCTGCTGTCTGTGGCCGGCTTGTTATTTCTGGTTTATTTTGCTGCCTCAAGGGTATCCCGGGTCTTTTTCCCTGACCGGGCCGCTGCCGGGCAGGAGTCTGCTGAACCCGGTGGTACGGATTATAACGGTTTCCGGGAAACTGCCTCCCGATATGCTGATGCCGGAGATTACAGGGAAGCTGTCAGGTATTTGTATCTTTCCCTGCTGATGTTTTTAGACGGGCAGCAGCTTATTCAATTCCGGATGAGTAAGACCAACCTGGATTACCTCGGTGAGCTCAGGAAATCTTCCGCTGATTCTGATCGGTTTACCGGTGCAGCAAACTTTTTTGAACGCAAATGGTACGGTATGGAAAATTGTACTGACACTGACTACCGTGAATTCAGGGCAATGTACCTGAGCCTTGTGTCTGACTGGAGGGGTAGTTATCAGAACAGGTAAGACGACATTTCTGGCCGGTTTGATTATAATTAATATTCTTGCCGCACTGCTGCTGCAAAGGTATTTTGCCGGAACCCCCGAATACTCCACCTACAATGCGGGCCCCAGGGGGCTCAAGGCCTTATATCTCCTTACGGGAGAGCTGGGATTAACCAATATCAGACTGGAAGACAGCTACCGGAGCCTTTCCGATGGGGTCCTGATGAGGGTTGAGAACAGGTTTGGAGGTCTGCCTGCCGGGTTAGAGATACCCTCAGAGCCTGAAGGTGCAGTTGACACCCTGATGCAGTGGGTCAGAGAAGGGGGTAGTCTGGTACTTTTTACCTCCTGGGAAACTGATCTGACCCGGGCTTTGGGAATAGAGCTGGGGGATTCTTTCGGTGGTGCGGAAGTAAAACCTGAGGAGACGGCATTTACGGCTGATGCCGGGAAGCTTGTTTTTGCCGGGGGACGTTGTCTGGAGCCTGTTAAGGATGCCGAAGTTATTGCCAGAAGCCCAAAGGGCGCTGTGGCTGTGTCTTTTGCCCTGGGAAGGGGCCGCGTAATAGTGGTATCAGACCCGTATCCGGTAACCAATAAGGGGATTTCGGAGGGTGACAATGTCATCTTTGTGGCAAATATATTACGCGTGCTGCAGCCTTCCCGGGTTACCTTTGATGAGTCCGGAGGGGCCGCTGCAGGAGATGCTGCCGCCGGAGGCGTCGCCCGACCGGTTGTCAGCAAAACTGCCGCCGCCGCCGGGGTCCAGGCAGCTGCTGCACTGCTGCTGCTGTATATCTTCTGGGGGCGGCGCTTTGGGAGGCCTGTCCCGCTGCTGCGGGCTGATACCGGACCTTCAGCCCAGTATGTGAATACAATGGCAAACATTTACAGACAGGGCCGGGCCAGGGAAATTGCCCTGGAAAGTATTTACGCGGGTTTTTGGCAGAGCCTGACCAGGGCCCTGGGTGTTCCCGGAAGCATAGAAAAAAAAGAGATTATCAACCTCTGCAGGCAGAGGAGAGAGATGGACAGTGACGGCCTGGAGCGGCTGCTCGGGTCTGTCGGGAAACTGCGCCCGGGTGGTGGTTTGTCGGAGGCTGAACTGTTTGCTCTGGTACACGATATGGAGAATTGGCGAAGGGAGAATCTGAAACATGCAGGATATGTACGACATTAAAGACAGGATTGTTCAGGTCCGGCAGGAGCTGGCCAAAGTAGTGGCCGGGCAGGAGGAAGTGATTGAGGAATTGATTGTGGGCCTCCTGATGAATACAGGACATATTCTTCTTGAAGGGGTCCCCGGTACCGGGAAGACTCTCCTGGTGAAAACACTGGCCCAGGCGGTAGACTGTGAATTTAAGCGGGTCCAGTTTACCCCTGACCTGATGCCGTCAGATATCATTGGGACAAATGTGTATAATTTCTCATCAGGGAGTTTCACCCTGAAAAAGGGTCCGGTATTTACCAGCTTTCTGCTGGCAGATGAGATCAACCGGACTCCCCCGAAAACTCAGGCCGCGCTTCTGGAGGTCATGGAGGAAAAACAGGTGACTATTGACGGGATCGGATATCGGCTGGAGGAGCCCTTTTTTGTGATTGCTACCCAGAATCCCATTGAACATGAGGGGACCTATCCCCTTCCTGAAGCCCAGCTGGATCGTTTTTTGATGAAGATAATTGTTGATTACCCCTCCCGTGAGGAAGAAAAATCTGTCCTCAGAAATTACCACAGCGGGTTCAGGGCTGACCGGATAAATGAGGCCGGAGTTAATAAGGTCCTTACTCCGGCGGATATTCTCATAATCAGGGAAAAAGTGCAGGCAGTTGTAGTTGAGGATGCCATTTTTGATTACATCCTGGCAGTTGTTGAAGGGACCAGGAAGAACTACAACCTGATGGTCGGGGCAAGCCCCCGGGCGTCAATCAACCTGCTCCTGGCAGGTAAGGTTTTAGCAGCTATAACCGGTCGCGGTTATGTAGTTCCTGATGATATCAAGAGACTTGCTGCGCCTGTATTGAGGCATAGGCTGGCGCTGAAACCGGAAGCCGAGATAGAGGGACTGACCGCAGATGATGTTATCCGTCTGATTCTGGACAGTGTTGAAGTGCCGAGGTGATGAGATGATACCTTCCAGAAGGCTGATTATTCTTGTGCTGGCAGGTATCCTCCCGATGCTGGCAGGAAGCCCCGGCGGCACAGGAATTATGATTTCACTCATATATAACGGAATGCTGGCAGCCGCCCTGATTTGTGATTTTCTCATTACCGCCAGGCCTGCGGGGTTTACCCTGGACAGGGAATTTGAATATAAGATGTCTCTGGGAGCGGAAAACCCCGTCAGGGTCAATGTCAAAAACCGTACTTCACATCCCTATAGGGTTGTTATCAAAGACGAGCCTCCTGCCATCAACTTTACGGCTTGCGGCCTTATCCGGGAACTGCGGCTGGCTGCAGGGGCGGAGGATTCTGTGGTTTACCGGGTTATTCCCGCCAAACGCGGTGATTACTCCTTTGGCTGCCTTAATTTCAGGTATTTCAGCCGGATGGGGCTGTTTATCAGACAGGCCAAGGGCAGGTGTGAAAACAGGGAAATAAAGGTTTATCCTAATCTGATTGATATCAGGCGGCATGCCCTGAAGGCCCAAAAAGGGTTTCTCCGGGAGGCCGGGCTGAGACCGACTGTGATTAAGGGTCTGGGCACTGATTTTGAGGGACTGCGTGACTATGTTCCCGATGATGAATACAGGCGCGTCAACTGGGCCGCCTCTGCCCGCAGGGGTAAACTTGTCAGTAATGAATTTCAGGACGAGAAGAGCCAGAATATGCTGCTGGTCCTGGACAGCGGGCGGATGATGACAACACATGTTGACAGGCTGTCAAAATTCGACCTGGCAGTAAATGCCGCACTGCTTTTGGGATATGTCGGGGTAACCAGGGATGACAAGGTGGGGCTGGCTGTGTTTGACAGCCGGATGAAGCTGTTCCTGCCCCCAAAGAAGGGGAAGGGCCAGCTCCAGAGGATAATCTCCAGCCTGTATAATATCCAGCCTGAAGTTGTGGAACCTGATTTTCGCGGGGCCTGTCATTATATCATGGAGAACAACAGAAAACGCAGTCTGGTATGCCTTTTTACTGACCTGATAGATGCCGAGGCTTCAAAACAGCTGATAAGTTATGTTTCCGTCATGGCCCGCAAACACCTGGTGGTGTGTATCACCCTTATTGATTCGGATTTGGTGAAGACTTCCCGGACTCTGCCCGTCAGTTCTCAGGAGATGTTCGAAAAGGCTGTTGCCGAGGAAGTGCTGCGGGAACGGGAAAAAGCAATGGCCGTGCTGCGGAACATGGGGGTGGCGGTGGTCAATGTCCCGCCTGAAGAGCTGTCTGTTGCCGTTATCAACCAATACCTGGAACTAAAGGCCAGGGGGAGAATATAATGCGGGGGCGAAACCGGGGGGAGTGATATAAAGGATGAATTCCCAGAATTTCATCGAAATAAACAGGGACACCTGGATTAGGTTCCGGGGGATTCTTGACCAGATAGACAAAAAAGGCGCTGCCTCGCTTTCCCGCCGGGACATGGAGGATGTCGGGCCTTTATTTCGCCGGGTGACAGCCCACCTTGCCTATGCCCAGACCAATTATCCGGATACGGATGTGGTCAATTACCTCAACCGGCTGGTTGCGCGGGCTCACAGCAGCCTGTACCGGACGGAGACGGCTTCTGTGAGGAGTCTGCTCAACTTTTATGCCAAAGGATTTCCGGGACTTATTTACAGGTACAGAAAATATGTGATTGCGGCTTCCCTGATTCTGGTGCTGAGCGCTGCCTGGGGAGCGCTGCTTAATCATACCGGCAGCAGCCTGGCTGTTTTGGCGCTGCCTGAGGGAATAAGGGAAGCAGTTAACCAAAATTTTGCTGAAGGGAATACCGGCGCCAGTATCGAGGACTCGCTGAAACCTCTGTTTTCCAGCGCCATCATGGTGAATAACATCACCGTATCGTTTTACTGCCTGGTTCTGGGGATTACCTGGGGGATGGGCACGGTTTTTATCCTGGTCCGCAACGGACTCCTGCTGGGGGCTCTGGCAGATATCTTTGCAGGCGCTCAGCAGAGCCTGGAGTTCTGGTCCTTGATTCTGCCCCACGGCATACCGGAGCTGTTTGCGATTGCCTTAAACGGAGCTGCCGGGCTGATGATTGCCAGTGCAGTAGTAAAGCCCGGAGATTTTACGCGCAGAGATGCCCTGAAGCTGAAGGCTGTCCCGGCTATGAAAATATCTCTGGGCAGTATCCCTATTCTCGTGGCAGCTGCAGCCATTGAGGGTTTTGTTACCCCGGTTAATATCCCGCCACAGGCAAAGCTGGGAATTGCCGCTTTGACGGGAGTGCTTCTGGGGTATTATGTATATTCGGGCAGCAGTAAACAAAGAAAGGGGGAAGCTGACATTGCAGGATCTGTCTCTCTATAGTTCCGAAAAGATATATTACAGTTACCGGCTCGGTGGACTCGGGTCACGGTTTATTGGATTGATTCTGGATTCCCTTATTCTTGGGGTGGCCTACCTTGTTTTGGGAGGTTTTACGGCAGCAATGGTTGGGGTTTTCGGAGGGGCATTGTCAGAGAAGCTCATTATTGTTGTGGTAGCAGTAGTCCTGATCCTTTATTTCCTACTCAGTTTCGGTTATTTTATATTTTTTGAAACCATCTGGAACGGCCAGACACCGGGCAAAAGGGCAGCAGGACTCCGGGTCGTCAGGAGAACAGGGGAGGCCGTTACTTTTGGCAGTGTGTTTGTCAGAAACCTGATGCGGATTGTTGATGCTCTCCCTGCCGGAAACGCTATCGGTATGATTGCCATTTTCTTTTCCGAGAACCGTCAGCGGGTTGGTGATATGGTAGCCGATACTATTGTAGTCAGGGAAAAGAACCTCAGTGAACCGGTCATTTTGGATTCCTTTTCTGTTTCTGCGGACACGGATATGGGGGAACACCTGAGGGCTTACATTCACCTGATTGATGAGCGGGACTTTAACCTGATCCGGGATTTTTTCGCCCGGGTCCCCAAGATGAAGCCCGAAGCTGTGGATGCCGCTGCTGAAAAGATAGCCAGGGGTCTGGCTGGGAAGCTGGGGCTGCCAAAGGGTGAGACAATTAACCCGGCGGATTTTATGAAGACTATTGGGTCGATGTACCGGGAGAGGTAGGTGACGGGCCGGTGAAGTTAGCTTCTCAAAAAAGGCTTTCACTTGGAGTGGTTTGTTTTATCACTGCATTTGGATTGGCTGCCTTTATCACTGACCAAAATTTGCTGTTAGTATGGGTTATTGGGATTGCTCTGGGATTTGTTTTATACCGGTCGGGTATCTGCTTCGCTTCTGCCTTCAGGGATATCTTTCTCTTCAGGGATTTCAGTATGGCCCGGGTGGTGATTATCTTCACAACTGTTTCCTTCGTTGGTATTGGCATAATGCAGGTTTACGCTGTCACCAGGGGTTTACCGGTAACCGGAAGGATTTATCCGGTGGGCTTTCACAGCGCTGTAGGAGGGGTCCTGTTCGGGTTCGGAATGGTCCTGGCAGGTGGTTGTGCCAGTGGAACTTTGCAGCGTATCGGAGAGGGGTTCATCCTTTTCTGGGCAGTAGTCCTGGGGATTGTAGCCGGTTCAGTATTGGGAGTCTATCATTTTTCATGGTGGGCAAACAGTTTTTTCAGTGTTGATGCAGTATTTATACCTGATTTAATCGGCTGGATACCCAGTCTAATACTAACCCTGGCGCTGCTGGGAGGGCTGTATATGATTACAGTGACAGTCGAAAAGAGAAAAAACAATAATAAAGATTTGGCTGCAAAGGAAGTGGATAGCAATGGCTGAAAAGAAACTGGATATGCTTGGAGAGGTCTGCCCGGTGCCGCTTTTGACTACCCAGAAGATAATCAGCGAGATGAAATCCGGTGATGTCCTTATAGTTGAAACAGACTATAACAGGACGGTGCGTAACATCATCAAGTGGTGTGATGACAGGGGATATGCTTTTGATGTTGAGGATAAGGATAACGGGGTGTGGTTGGTTACTATTAATAAATGAAAGTAAGAAATGAAAGTAAGAAATGAAAGGTGAAGCTAAATGAACACAGGGCGAGCCTTTACAAGGCGCATACTTACCGGTTACTGGCCTTTTTGGACGGGAGGAGCGCTGCTGGCTATTTTAAATATTCTATTGGCGGTTTTCGATAAACCGTGGGGAATTTCCGGTAACCTGGCTCAATGGGGTTTAGCGGTCTGCAAAGCAGCCGGAGGACATCCTGAAACCTGGTTTTATATTTGGGATGAGCCTCTTAGACTGGATTTTGCAGACCTGCTGTTCAGCAGGGGAACTGTCCTTAACCTTGGTCTAATACTGGGTGTTATGCTTGCAGCGCTCTTGGCTGCAGAGTTTCGCATTAAAAAGGTGAAGTCGCCACGGCAGCTTGCTCTTGGAATAGCAGGTGGGCTGCTGATGGGTTATGGAGCACGACTGGCTCTGGGCTGCAACATCGGGGGACTGGTAAACGGGATTGCTTCCCAGTCCCTGCATGGCTGGGTGTTCGGCCTGTTTCTGATATTTGGCGCCTGGGCCGGAAGCGTGTTTATGAAATACATTGTATCCAAAAACGGCAGTTAGCAGAAGGGCGTCCCGGGGCCCATAATAAAGCGGATAAACCTCTTGGCGATATTATTCAGACCTTTCTCGCTTTTATATACAAGCTGGTAATTAAACTTTACTGATTTTCCTTCAATCGTAAGGGGATGAATAGTCCCGGTGCGGATTTCCTTTTGGGTTGCTATCCGGCTGCAGATAGACAGTCCGAGCCCTGCTTCCACAGTTGATTTAATAGCGCTGGTGCTGCTCATTTCGGTGACAATATTCAGATCACTCAGTTTCATACCCCATGAAGTGATAGCCTCTTCAAAGATCTGGCGCAGGCCCGAACCCTGTTCCCGGATTATAAAGGGGGCTGTTTTTATTTCCTCCAGAGTTATTTCGGTACGGTCGACCCAGGGGGGATTTGCAGGTGCAATCACCAGGAGTTCGTCATTTGAGATGGGCTGCGAAACCAGGTCGTCCGGCAGCCCTGATATGGGGTTTTCCAAAAGAGCCAGGTTAAGCTGGTTGTCATTAAGCAGAGCCAGGATTCTCTCGGCATTATGTACCTCGAGCTTAATCTGGGCCTGGGGATACTTCTCTTTAAAGGTCCAGATGCCGCAGGGCAGCGCTGAATTGCCTATTGTAGAACTGGCCCCGATAATGAGTTTTTGATTCTCGCTCTGCAGCATACTGTCTATTTCATTTTCCAGCTTATCATGGAGCTTAAGGATCTCCTTGGCATATTTATATACCATTTCACCCACCGCAGTTAGAGTGACACCGCTGGAGCTGCGGTTAAAGAGCTGCATCCCATAGTAATCCTCAAGATAGTGAATTTGAGCACTAACGGCGGGCTGGCTCAAATGAAGCAGTTTTGCTGCCTTGGAGAAACTTTTTACCCGGGCAACTTCACAGAACATTTCAAAGTGGGGGAGGTTCATCTTTTTGGACTCCTTATTGTTATATTTGCTATCATAATCATATTTACTCTAATTATAAAGCAATAACAACTATCATTCAATACAGCTATAACCAATTCCTATACCGGTATAAGAAATTGTGTGCAGGAAAATAGACAGAGCATGAATAAATATTTGTAATAAGACAACGTAAGACAGTAGAAGACAGCATGTGACAACAAATGACATCAATAGACGACGTGAAGCAAACAAGAGTCGCAGAGCAAATGGTGAAAGTGAATACAAATATAAACATAAGCATGCTAGCAGCTATCTGAACAAATATTTATGAGGAGGGGTTATCATGATAGAAAAAACAGCAATGAAAGACGGTTTAACCAGAAGAAGATTCCTTATTGGTGCCGGAGCCCTGGCTACCGGAGTCCTCGCCGGCGGCGTTGCCGGCTGCACCGGCTCCACAGGTTCCACTGGAAGTTCCGGCACTAATACCGGAAATGCAGCAGAGGCAAATGCCATACCGTGGCAGTATAAGAAGCTGGATGTCGAGGCTGTGAGAAAGCTGGGGTATGATAATTATTACAAAGATGGCTGTATGTACGGAGTTGCTGCAGCAATAATTGAAACCTTAAGGGAAACCACCGGGGGACCATGGAATACGATTCCCATGGATATGTTTGCTTATGGAGAGGGCGGCGCTTTCGGCTGGGGAACTCTCTGCGGAGCCCTGAACGGGGGACTTGCGATGATTAACCTGGCTGCCGGAAAAAATGCCGATCTGGGAAATGACCTGATTGGATGGTATACTGAAAATCCGTTTCCTTCAGACAAACACGAAGCTTACTGCAAATTTAACAATCAGATTACAACGGTATCCAAATCACCTCTGTGCCATGCTTCGGTAACCAGGTGGACCGAGGCTGCGGATGTCCGGGTTGGCACTGATGAAAGGAAGGACCGCTGTGCCAAACTTACCGGTGATACTGCTGCAAAGGTAGCCGAACTCCTTAATAAGGCCCTTGAAGGCCAGTATACGGCTACATTTAAACCCACGGCAGACTACATTACATGTATGGGCTGTCACCAGGGCGCCGACAGTACTCTGGATAACGAGCAGGGTAAGATGAATTGTGTCACCTGCCATGAAGACCATACAAAGAAGAGCTGATTCAAAAGAAGCTAATTCAAAAAACAGCAGTTGGGAGGTATCCGGATGTTAGGGTTGGGATTACCTGAAATAATGCTTATCCTGGTTATTGCTCTGGTCATTTTCGGGCCGGGGAAACTGCCAGAAATCGGGAAGGCATTTGGCAGAAGCATAAAAGAATTTAAACAGGCAACCTCAGAGGCTGCCGATGTAATAATGAAAGATTCCCCAAAATAATATTACCCCCCAATTTTTTTATCAGGCGCTTTTACGGACTGAATCCGTGGCGGTGCCTGATATTTTTTTGCTTTGGGGAATTAATAATGTATGTCTGGAAGCGGGGGCTGCAGCTAATGGAAGGTTTTGGACCGGAGACGTAGAATATTATAACTATGAGAAAAAAACATCTATTAGCATTTTTTATAGCTGCAGCGGCTGTCAGTACATTGTTTGCCTACCTGGGGATCAGGGCGGCAGGCGGGTTTTTGGTAAAAGCCGATATTGGGGTCGGTGAAAAGGTTTACAGCAAAACTTACAGTGAAAAGAGCCCACTGGAGGAATTCGTACACCCTGAACCTGATTTTATGATGACAGCCACGGCTTATACAGACAGGGGTGAAACAAAATCCAGAATTCACGCCGGGGTAGGCTGTGTCGCGGTTGACCGCAGGGTAATCCCTCATGGGACACTTCTGTACATAGAGGGATACGGCCTCGGCCTGGCAACAGATACGGGCCGTCTGATAAAGGGCCGGCGCATTGACGTATGGTTTGCTGATGAAGAAATAGCTGTACAGTGGGGCCGGAAAAAGGTCAGGGTATGGAAAGTCGGGCAGGCTGATATTGAGAAGATTTTGGCTGCAGGGGGCCGGTATCTCAAATATTAGAAACTGCCGCAATTCCAACAGTTATTTATTTAAGTTTGTTTCCTTCCGGAACCCATGACCAGTATTTTTGGGGTAAATGTTTCCTGGCCAGGGCCAGATTTTTTCTTCCCTCAATGTACTGGGATTCGTAGTAGGTTTCCCACAGCAGGTCAAACTCATCCCCCGGAAGGTCAAACGGCAGGTTGGCTGGGGATGTGGTCTTAACTACACTGTTTTCAAGATAGCATGCGGTCTGTTCTGTTGGTGTCATCTGCTCTGTTAAAGCTGTCTGCTCTGTGTTAGCATTAATTCTATTGCCGGTAATCAGGTAAATTTTCCACCCGCGGTGGCGGCGGGCAAAGTAGCGCAGCACCAGATCACTGATATCATGCTGAAAATCAGCCTTACCGACCATAAACCTGCCATTGGCATTTTCCACAGGGGACAGCCTGATGAAACCGTTTGCCCTGTGGGCTTCCATACAGACCCTGCGTGATCTGTTAAACATGCTGCGGGCATCTTTGGAGACTCTGCCAAGAACATAATCGAGGTCGTATTCGAGGGCCTGGAGCAAAACTTTTGATATCAGCCTGTACCTGTCGGGAGAATGGTAGCGGGAAGCGTAGAAAACGCCTTCGGCCAGGCTGCGGGCTTTTTTACTGTTGAACCATTCCAGGGTCCCATAACTCTGCTCATACCTTTTCCTGATAGCTTCCGTGTTGATGGTGTCACAGTCAATGGCCTTTCTACCATTAAACATGGATTCGGCAAACTCCTTTTTATGCATGCAGAGCCCTTTACACAGACGTGAGAGCATGGCTGCCCTGAGAAAGGACCCGGGGCTGCCGCTGTGAAGAATAATCAAATGAATCCCTCCAGAGTTCAAGCTGCTGAACCAGTTTGTATGATTCCCTGTACCTGCCGTTAACCTGGACAAAGGGAGCCGCCCTTTTAACAACCACGCCTGTATTCCTCAGCTCATCAAGGGTGTTGAACTTAAATTGTTTTCTGGCGCTGACTATCCTTCGGGCTGAAGCCGGGCCAATCCCCGGTACCTTCAGAAGCTCTCTGTATGATGCCCTGTTGACTTCAAGGGGAAAGAGCTGCAGGTTGTTAAGAGCATAATTTAGTTTCGGGTCAAGGTCCTCGGGGAGGTTACCATCACTGTTAAAACTGATATCGGTTAATTTGAAGCCATACAAACGGAACAGGAAGTCACACTGGTATAACCGGTGTTCTCTAAGGACTGTTGCCGGGGACATCCCTTCCAGGGGCGTCCCGGTAACAGGCTGGAAGGCGCTGAAATAGACGCGTTTCAGTCCGATACCCTGGTAAAGACCGGATGTTGTCTTTAGGATGGCGGCATCACTTTCCCCGGCTGCCCCGACCATAAACTGTGTTGTCTGTCCTGCAGGCAGCAAACCACCTTTCTGCAGCCGGTTAATCCATTTCATGCGGTTAATGATATCGTCATTAAAGTCCTTCAGTTTACTCAGTTTTTGCAAATGAGCTGCTGTGGGGGCTTCGATGTTGACAGATACTCTGCTGGCCAGCCTGACAGCCTGCTCAATATATTCGGGCTGGGACCCCGGAATTATTTTAAGGTGGATATAACCTTTAAAACTGTACCTGTACCGAAGGATTTCAGCGGTTTTGATAATTTGTTCCATGGTATCTGCAGGACTTTTGCAGATACCGGAACTAAGAAACAGGCCTTCAACATAGTTCCTGCGGTAAAATTCCAGGAACAGTCCGGCAAGCTCATCCGGTGAAAAACTAGCTCTGGGTATGTCACGCTGGACGCGGTTGGGGCAGTAAAAACAGTCTTTTTGGCAGGAATTGGTCTGGAGCACTTTGAAAAGGGAAATACACCTGCCGTCAGGGAGGAAGCTGTGACACACCCCGCTCCCTGGTGAGGGCATCCCGGAGCTGCCGCCTGAACTGCAGCCGGAAGCAGCACAGATATCGTATTTTGCGGCTGCACCCAGTAAACTGAGTTTTTGGATTAAGTTCAAGTTCCATACCCCCCCAGAAATTATTTCAATAACCCATTATACCGAACATAAGTTCGCTAGTCAAGAACTGGATTTTTTTGGCAGAAATAAAACCTGCAAGTCTGGAATAAGTTTTAGATAATATTAGATAATAATTTCTGATTTTTTTGCAGGGATTATCGGGTTTTTGTCAAATAAATAAATAAAACAATATAATAAAGGGAGTGGTTTATTTGGCCGAGTACAAGGTAGTGGAGGTTACCCAGCTTGATCTCTATGAGTCTGCCAACGGAAATGAACCCGAGGTCTTCAAATCCAGCCTGAGCGAGTTTTGTCCCAAAGGATGGGAAATTGTATCAGCCAGGTTTTTGGCAGGCCAGGACAGTCACCGGACAGTGGTCGTCCTGTCAAGATAGCTGCCTTTGTTTCTGCCTGAGGCCCAAAAAACTACTAACACTCCTGAAACAGTTTTGTCCTGATAGTGCCAGGTTATCTGCCAGTAGAAGCAGTTACGGCTCCAACTTGGAAAACATAATATGGATAAACTGAATAAAGTATAACTGAATAAAGTATAACCGAATAAAGTATAACTGAATAAAGTATAACCGAATAAACTTAAGTATTAAGAGGACAGTGTACATAAAGACCAGGGAAAAAATCTCTGGTCTTTTTTTTCAATGCAGGGGTGCCGTTGGGCGGATGACAGGTATTCGGCCGTCAGAGGACCTGTTCTTTTACTTCTTTGGCATCCACATACATGACTATTTTCTCTGATACCAGGGTTCCCCTTACTGTCAGGCTGTACTTGTGACCTTCGGTGGCTACCGTCCTTCCGTCAACTATATTGGTCACCAGCAGGGGATCCAGAGAGTGGACCTCCTGTCCTTTTGTATCCTTGAGGAGTTTTTTGAGAGCAGCCTCTATTTCAAGTTTTTCGTATTCATCACTGTAATTAACGTGGATATCAATCTCATCAACAACCGCTGCCTGTTTCTTGACTTCAAGTTCCTTCTCAGCGCTTTCAAGCTGTTCTATCTTTTCTTCAAGTTCGGCGCGCAGTTTGAGAATTTCAAGTTCAGCCTTGTCCAAGTGGCTTCCCATAACTATATTGAGACCGGCAGCGCCTATCAGGATACCCAGCAGGAGGCCGGACGCCAGCGCCTTGATTCTGCCGGTATTCATGGCCTGCCACCCGCTATTGACATTACCAGCAGATAACCGATATGAGCTCCGGCAAAGGCGGTGAAGATAAATGCCAGCTGTTTTACCACTGTTGTCAGCTGTCCTTCAAGAAGTCCGGTTTCCAGAGCCTGAAGTGAAGTGAAACTCCCCCCTATGGCGGCTACGGCGGCCCATATTTTCAGGTCGGCGGCCAGATTGATCATTGTGCGGAATGGGCCATGGCCGGTAAGGACCGATGAAAGGGCGCCAATGAGTGTTCCGCCGACAATCATGCCCAGGGCAGTAAAAAAGATATACAAGAGCTTGGTAATATAAGTTTCCATTTGAATTTCCTCCAATGCTCCTTTTATGCTATTTATATTTAAGGGTGTTTTAATACATGCCAAAGAGATTATGTTGAGTTTTGGGTCCGGGGGAAGGAACTTTCATAAAATGTGTCGAATAGAAATTCTTAGTAATAATAATGATGATGAGGTGACAGGATGACCAATTTCCGTAAAGTCATGATTCTTCTGGTGACGATAGTGGGAACTGTTGTCTTGTTTCTGGGTATTAAGGTTTTCAGTTCCAATAACGATGATTCTTACATAAAAGTATATAAAGAGTATCAAGAGAAGGGTAAGAGTTCCCAGTTTAATCTTGATGATGTTCGTAAAGGCTTTAAATAGCCGCTTGAGCCGGACAGGCATGTGCCAACCGGCTTTTTTGTTGTTATTCGCTGGCTGGAATAACTCTGGTGATGATATAATAGGTAAAACATTCGAAATAGGATGCGTATAATTATGGTGAAATTGTTTGAAATAAGAGACATTGTTTTTTCACCCGGCGGTGATAAGCGACAGATCCGGGTTTCCGGGACGCTTGATGAGGGGCGTTTCATGGGGGTCCGGGGCCCGTCAGGCTCCGGGAAAACGACACTGCTGCGAATACTGGCCAGGCTGAGGGAAACCGAGGCAGGCATGGCCCTGCTGGAAGGCAGGGGGTGGTCTGAGTTTACCCCTGTTGAGTGGAGGCGTAAGGTCCATTACCTGTCCCAAAAACCGGTTATATTTGACGGTACAGTTGGGCAAAACCTCAGGATGCCTTTTGGACTGGCTGCTGTGCATAGAGATGTATCTTTTGACAGCAGCCGTGTCTCAGCTTATTTGAAGCGCCTGTATTTGAGTGAAAGCATTCTGGAACAGGATGCCCGGACACTGTCCGGGGGCGAGGCGGCAAGGATAGCCTTAATCAGGGCTCTTATCACAGCCCCCAGGGTTCTGCTGCTGGATGAGCCGCTGGCGGCGCTGGACTTAAAAGCTGCTGCCGCTGTGACCGGCCTTGTTTGTGAGTGGGTTAGCGGGGAACCGGGGCGGGGTGTGGTAATAGTTTCACACACCGGTGATATTGCTGCACTTCCGGGGATTTCCTATGTGGAAATCGGTGTGGAAGAGGGTGGCTCTAAATGAACAATGGTATAATCCCCATTTCAGATGTCCAGCTTGCCCTTAGTGTCATCCTGGTTCTGGTTGCCGGGGGTATTTCGGCCCTGCTGAGGCTGGGGCTGCTTAAAGCACTGCTATGGGGGACCGTAAGGACATTTGTCCAGCTGACATTTGTCGGATATATGCTGAAATACGTGTTTTCCGCAAACAACCTTTGGATTATAGCAGGGCTTATTGTGGTAATGTGTTTTATTGCCGCCAGGGCTTCTGTAAAAAGGACCCCCAATGTGCCCAATTATCCTGTGGCCCTTGCATTCTGGTCCATTTTAGCCAGCACGGTTTTGGTGGGGTTTGTGGTAGTGCGGATAATTATCGACCCTGAGCCGTGGTATTCCGCCAGGATAGTGATACCTGTGTTTGGCATGATTCTGGGGAATTCCATGAACGGGATAGCCCTTTCCATTGACCGGCTTTATGGAGAGGTGAAATCAAGGGCGGATGAAATTGAGACTCTCCTGGCATTCGGGGCTGCGCCATGGGAAGCAGTCAGAGACTGTGTCCGGGAAGCGCTCAGGTCAGGAATGACACCTACGATTAATTCCCTTATGGTTGTTGGACTGGTAAGCCTGCCCGGGATGATGACAGGCCAGATTCTCAGCGGCGCGGACCCTCATGAAGCGGTACGATACCAGATTGTTGTTATGCTGATGATTGCCGCCGCTGTAGCCATAGGCTGTCTCCTGCTGGTGGGATTGTCCTACAAGAAATTGTTTACCCCTGAGGGGGCTTTAAAAGCAGAGCTATCCAAAAGCAAAAAATGACTTTACATTGTTTTGTAAAAATGGTAATATGGCCTTGGATGACGATTGCAAATACGTACACTTCCGATTTATACTGTCCTTACGGGACGGTGTAAACGAAAGGGTATTGGGAGCAATTCCGGTGCCTGCCATTGAGCAAAGGAAGGTAACTTTTCGGAGTTTACTTTTCTTTGCTCTTCTGCTTTCCGATTTATTTCCAGTACTTCATATTCACTGTATTTCCAGTATTTCATATTTACAATGATGATTTCATATAGGGGCTGATTTTTTACGATTTTAAGGCTCTGCCATCTGGCAGCAGATGGGCAGTTGAGCCTGTAAAATAAAGAGGGAGGTAGATAGAATTGAAAATTTTCCGTGTCAACATGACAAACCAGACGGTTACTGCGGAGGATGTTCCGCAGGAGCTGCAGGGCTTTGGGGGAAGAGCTCTGACTTCGGCCATAGTTGCCAAAGAGGTTGAGCCTACCTGCCATGCGCTGGGGCCCAATAACAAACTGGTATTTGCCCCTGGGCTCTTGTCAGGGACTACGGCTCCAAGCTCCGGAAGAATGTCGGTAGGAGGGAAAAGCCCCCTTACCGGTACTATTAAGGAGAGTAACGTTGGTGGCACGGCATCCCAGAAGCTTGCCAGGCTGGGAGTAAAGGCGATAATTATTGAAGGACAGCCCCAAGGCGATAGTTTTTACTGCCTTCATGTGGATAAAACCGGGGTTAAGATCGAGGAGGACCGGGTTCTGGTCGGAAAGGGCAATTATGAAGTTGTCAAGAAACTGACCGAAAGATTCAGCGAAAAAATTGGTGTAATGACAATAGGTCAGGCCGGGGAACGCAAGATGCTGTCAGCAAATATTTCAGTCAAGGACCCTGACGGCGGTCTGCGCAGTGCGGGACGAGGCGGTCTGGGAGCGGTTATGGGCTCCAAGAAAATAAAATATATCACTATTGATGATACAGATGCTCCCGGAGTAGCTGTGGCTGACCCGGAAAAATTCAAAGAAGCCGCCAGGGTTTTTGCCAAGGGACTGACTGAACATCCGGTTACCGGACAGGGGCTGCCGACATATGGTACCGATGTTTTGGTTAATATAGTCAACGAGGCCGGCGGCCTTCCGACAATGAACTTCAGTGCAGGGCGCTTTAAAGGGGCAAACAAGATAGGTGGAGAAACAATGCATGACATAATTGTCAGCAGAAACGGAAAACCTACTCATGCATGCCATCCCGGTTGTGTTATCAGGTGCTCCCAGGTCTATAATGACAAGGACGGTAATTACCTGACCTCAGGCTTTGAATATGAAACGATCTGGGCCTTTGGCGCAGACTGCTGCATTGACGACCTTGATGTTATCGCCAATGCTGACCGCATTTGTGACGATATTGGTATTGATACTATAGAGACTGCAGTCGCGATAGGTGTAGCCATGGAAGGCGGGGTTGTTTCCTTTGGAGACGGCCAGGGGATGCTGAACCTGATGGGTGAAATTGAAAAGGGCAGTTATCTCGGGAGGATATTGGGTAATGGCGCGGAATTTGCCGGCAAGGCCTTTGGGGTAACCAGAGTGCCGACTGTTAAAGGACAGGCGATTCCTGCTTATGATCCCAGGGCAGTTAAGGGAATTGGGATTACCTATGCAACAACTACTATGGGCGCCGACCATACCGCGGGTTATTCGGTGGCAACCAATATTCTGAAGGTTGGCGGGGACATTAACCCCCTGGTCAAGGAAGGTAATATGGATCTGTCGCGGAACCTGCAGATCGCTACAGCGGCTGTTGACAGTACCGGCCTCTGCCTGTTTGTGGCCTTCTGTATCCTGGATAATGCCGAGGCCTTCCAGGCAATTATCGATATGCTTAATGCCCAGTACGGTCTGAGCATGACTGCTGATGACGTAACAGAACTGGGTAAAACCGTACTTAAGACCGAACGTGCGTTTAACCAGGGCGCCGGGTTTACAGCCAAACATGACCGCCTGCCTGAATTCTTCAAGAGGGAAACCTGTCCGCCCCATGATGCTATTTGGGACTTTACGGATGAAGAAATTGACTCATTCTGGAACTTCTAACAGAACTGTTAATTAACCTGGAGGTGTACCCGTGGAACTGGAAATCAGGCTGTTCACCGGACTAAAATGCAATAATCAGGAACTCCCCTGTTTCGGGAAACAGGAATTTTACCTGGATGCACCGGATGAAATTACAGTCAGGGAGCTTCACGGAATACTCGGCCTTGATCGGAAAACTTCCCTAATCAGCCTGATAAATGGGTTGTCCAGGCCGGACGAGTGGGTACTGAAAAACAAAGACAGGGTAGGAATCTTCCCACCTGTTGGCGGAGGTTAAAAGTCATATAAGAGGCTGTCCTGAGATGATGAACTGTCAGTTCATTACAGGGCAGCCTCTTTTGATGCAGGGGTATTTCTTTGATATAATAAATTTTTATAACTATTACAATCATACATTGTTATGATAATATATTCATATATGTTTGATATAGGGAAGGTGGGATATAGTTGTATGAAATATCTGCAGTAAGCCATTTTGATGCAGCCCATTTTTTGCGCGGTTACCCCGGTAAGTGTGCCAACATTCACGGACACCGTTGGAAGGTAGCCATAATGTTAACAGGCTCCGAGCTGAATGACCTGGGCATCCTGGTGGATTTTATGGATGTCAAGCAGCTCCTTAAAGAGGTTACGGAAATGTTTGATCATAAGCTGATAAATGACGTGCCCCCTTTTGACCGGCTTAACCCTACAGCTGAAAATATTGCCAAAATGATTTTTGATGAAATGAAAGCCAGGCTGCAGGACGGGACCCAGGGTCAGGTAAATATCGCCAGGGTTACTGTCTGGGAATCGGAAAACGCTTCCGCAGCATATTACGACATTTAGGAGGACTTAAATATGAAAGCTGTTGTCCTGCTTTCAGGGGGACTGGACTCAACTGTTTGTATGAGTGTGGCCGCAAAAGAGGGATACGAAATTTATCCAATCAGTTTTGCGTATGGTCAGAGGCATGACCGGGAAACGGAATGTGCCAAGAGGGTAGCTGAATATTACGGTGTCGCCAGGCACCTGATTATTTCGACAAATATGGGCGCTATCGGGGGCAGCGCCTTAACGGCTGATATCGATGTCCCAGACGGTGATGATAACAGGAAAGATATTCCGGTTACTTATGTTCCGGCGCGGAATCTGATATTTTTGAGTTATGCTCTGGGGTATGCGGAGGTCCTCGGTGCGGGCAAGATATATATAGGAGTTAATGCGGTGGATTATTCGGGTTATCCTGACTGCCGCCCGGAGTTTATTGATAGGTTCCAGCAGTTGGCTGATTACTCTACCAGGGCCGCAGCACAGGATAACAAGCTGATCAGGGTGGAGACCCCCTTAATCAACTTGTCTAAAGGAGATATTATCAAACTGGGGAGGGCCAACGGAGCCCCGCTGGACCTGACCACAAGCTGCTACCGGGGCGGAGAAAGGGCATGTGGTTCCTGTGACAGCTGTCTGTTAAGACTTCGGGGGTTCAGGGAAGCGGGGTATAGAGATCCGATTCCCTATATCGAAGAAATACTCAGGGAAAATGGAGTGATATGATGACAGAAAATGTTGAAATCCTGATATTTGGCTCGCGGATTCTGGACAACTGCCGCCGTACCGGGTGAGGACCGGTGCAGTCTCAGGCTGAGACTGTCAGGGTATTGGGTGAAATCCTGAAAACGAAATATGGTGAGATGATTAAGACAAAATATATTGATGTCATCGATGATGAACTGGACGATTACCCGGAAGTTGAGGATTACCTGAAAAGGTCAGGAATGCAGCTGCCTCTTTTGGTCATTGGCGGTAAAATACTCAGGCCGGGTACAGGTCTCAACTATATGGAAATCACAGAAGAACTTGACAGTATGGGAATTGCCAAAACATAGCAAAGAGGATGCTCCTTTGCAAGGGCATCCTCTTTGCTGCCTGTTATTGTCCCTGAAAGCGCCTCATCAGTCTCTCGCGAAAAACCGAATCTTCAGGGGTGCTGTTTTCTACATTAGCCATCTGTTCGAGAATATAGTCTATCGAATCGGGAATGCTCCTTTCGAAAAATCCGGCCCGCCTGTC
This sequence comes from Phosphitispora fastidiosa, assembly GCF_019008365.1. NCBI lineage: Bacteria > Bacillati > Bacillota > Clostridia > Eubacteriales > Peptococcaceae > Phosphitispora > Phosphitispora fastidiosa. The sequence goes on from NZ_JAHHUL010000007.1 coordinate 118,051, forward strand.
TTTCCATGCCAACAGCCAGTTATTAAAACCCCTGGCTTCATCCTCGGTAATTTCAGCCATGCCAATCTCCTTGCAGTTAGAAGACTTCAAAGCAGGAAGATACATGGGCATATGTATAACCAAGGGCCTCAATTCCGCGGGGTTAATTTCTTCCGGAACTGAATCAAAAGAATTTGAGTATGTAACGACACCGATAATTGGTTCCTTACTGGTTTCTGTAATACCGGTAACTTTACATACTCCGTAAGTATCACCTTCCATATTGAATGCCAAAAGCATTCCGGGTTTAAAATCCATATCTCCAAACCTCCTTGCCATTTCCTTAAGATGTGATTAAACTTTATTCGATACTGCCGGGCTATTATCCTTCCCATAATTTGAAGAAAGTAAACCTTTTCATTGACGCACCCACCTGCCCTTTGATAAAATTAGCTCAGTTAAAGAAGACATCAACGCTAACTGTGGATGGTGAAAAAATGCTAAGAACAGTCTGGTTCTATATGATACTTGTGCTATCTGTACTGGCGACAACAATAGCTCTGCCGGTCTGGCATGTTTTTGGATTGCTGGGCATGAAAGATGCCCAGCATAAATGCGGGCATTATGTCGCTTATTACTGGGGCAGAATTCTCTTGTCTGCTGCTGCGGTGAAGGTTGAAATACAGGGACTTGAAAATGTTCCGGCTGAGGGGTCGGTGGTTTTTGTGGGTAACCACCAAAGTAATTTTGATATTTTTGTTCTCCTGGGCTGTATCAACAAGTCCAAGAGCTTTCTTGCCAAGGTAGAACTTGCTAAGATACCGATTGTTCATTCATGGATGCAAAAAATGAAATGTGTGTTCATTGACAGGGGCAACATGAGGCAGTCCATTAAAGCCATTCAACGATGTATTGAGGTAATAAAAGAAGGGCAGTCCATGGTTATTTTCCCTGAAGGCACCCGCAGCAAGGGACCGGATATGGGAGAGTTCAAAAAGGGCAGCCTGCGTGTGGCCGAAAAGTCGGGGGCTCCTGTTGTACCTGTTGCCATAAGCGGCACATACCGCATCATGGAAGCAAATAACGGCAGAATAAGTCCTGTTGCAGTTACGGTTAAAATTGCCCCGCCAATTATTTATGACAGTCTCTCCAAAGAGGAACAGGGAAATATTCACACAATCCTTCGGGACACAATTGCCGAAAACGTTTCGGATAAATAAGTAAGCTATAATTTTTTGAGCAGTTCGGCAACATTTTGCTGACAGTGGTTGATGAAAGCCGGGAAGGAACTCTCAACAATATCAACTGCTTCTTCAATCACACTTGCAGCAGCCATGATATCAATGGTGATGCCGTGCTTTTTTGCAGTCTGCTTACCGTACTTTGTGGCCAATTCAACCGGCGTTATTTCACCGGTAGGCACATATTCCCCATATATGGGGAAACTCATGGCCAGTTTGGCGGCGGGAACGTCAAAAAACGGAGCCAGAACCTGACTTATGGCAAGAACCAGAGTCTGATTGTTCAGGGCTTTCTTGAGGCCCCCGTGAAATTCCGGGCGCTTTTCATAAAGCCATACATCAGCCGCCATTTCGATAAAGTTATGAGCCTTCCACCAGCCCATTTCCTGAGGCAGGTTACAGCTTTTGATGACCTTTTCCACCAGGGGCCGGGCCATTTCAAAGGCATAGCCTTTTTCGTAATCCAGATATTTTTCATCACAGTAGTAATCAAGGCCTCTCGGTGTGGTGCTGTGGGTAATGACTGCCATGGAGAAGTCCCCAAGTACAGACAGCCCGTTAAGATACCTGTGCAGGGCAGGGGCCTGGTTATGGGCAGTACTATGTTCAAGAAACCCGGCAATAATAGTATCAGGGAATACCGCGCCGAGGATTATTTCGTCACTTATTTTGCCCAGAACATCATTGGCAAAGCAGATATGTGTGTATGGAAACAAATTATAACACTCCCTATTATGTAATATGGACTACACTCACTTCTACAAAATATTAATTTTTCCTGTAAAAAGGCAAAACCAATTTGTGGCAGCCGTTGGCTTGCAGGTTTCAATTATTGGCATTGACAACTTGGGTTTCCGGGGCTAACATAGTATTATACCCCAAGGGGGTACGTAACGTTGAAAGGGGGAGTTTGGCAGTGTGTATGGAAAAAACCCCATGGGAGCAGGCAGTGGAATTTCATGGTCATGCCTGTCCCGGACTGGCACTAGGGTTCAAGGCAGCAGAAGCTGCAATCAGGGAACTCGGGTATGCCAGGGATGTTGATGAAGAAATGGTGGCTATTGTGGAGAATGATAGCTGCTCCATTGATGCCATCCAGTTGATTCTTGGCTGTACGGCAGGGAAGGGAAACCTGATTTTTCGCAACAACGGGAAACAGGTATTCACTATTGGGCGCAGGAATGAGGGCAAAGCTGTCAGGATTGCCCTTAAGTATGAAATTATGTCAGGGGCTGGGAAAGATGAATCCCGGGAAGATAAAATGAAGCGCATTTTGGAAAGTGACCCCGGAGACCTGTTTGAGATCAGGGAAGCAGAGCTGGACCTGCCGGAAAAAGCAGTGATTTTTAAGAGCGTAAAATGTTCCCGCTGCGGGGAAGGGGTCATGGAGTCCAAGGCCCGCCTCAGTGACGGCAAACCTGTATGCTCCGACTGCTTTGCGGACTATACCAGGGGATGGTAAGACACCGGTTTTTTGCTTCTCACAAAATACCAGATAGAAGTATGAAAATCCCCTTGATTTTGAATAATGTTTCTGTTATAATCTAAATTGCTCTTGGCAATCAGCCAGGCAGCATTAAATGCGGTCGTGGCGGAACTGGCAGACGCGCACGTTTGAGGGGCGTGTGGTTTAACCGTGAGGGTTCAAGTCCCTCCGACCGCACCAAAACGAAATTTTAAACCCTTATATATCAAACAAGGCTTTACGGGTGTTTACCAAGTGTAAACCACGTAAGGCCTTTTTGTTTATTGCCTGTGCATTGGACGTGTGCAGTAAACGCGTGTGCACCGGCGGAAAGGTGAACTTCAAAAATAAAAGACCTACGGTAATATGTCAAGACCCTAGGGTCAAAATTTTCGAGTAATTTTTTAAAAAAAGGCAGTGGGAATGGGTCTAAGATTTTAAAATCCCACATGATAGGGAAAGGTATACCGAAGGCAAAGCAGAATTTATTAGCGCGCGAATGTATATTAATAAATGAAGTGAGTCAGCTTTAAAAGCGTTGGCGTTAGTGTCGGCGCTTTTTTTGAGTTTAAACCAAATCTATCTAAGGTAAAACATCTTGTTCCCAACAGATGGTTATGCGAAAGATCAAAAATAATAGTCAATTTGAAGGAGTCATCCATTGATCTGGTATTGTAAAATCTTTATTTATACAGAAGGATTCTTGCAAATTCAAGTGGAATTATGAACCATGTATTCGAAATTCGGAAGGTGATTCTGCTTGGCTCATGATGTGTTTATCAGCTACTCATCAAAAGATAAAAACATTGCAAATGCGGTATGTAATTTTCTGGAATCCAAACGGGTTAGATGCTGGATTGCTCCGAGGGATATTCCTCCGGGGGTTGAATATGCAGAAGCCCTGGTCGACGCGATTGATAACTGCCGTATATTTCTCCTGATTGTAACCTCTAATTCTATTGAATCTTTACACGTCAGGAGAGAGGTTGACAGGGCCATAAACAAGGTCAGTCATATTCTTCCGTTCAGGGTCCAGGATGTTCCTTTATCCAAAACCCTGCAATATTACATAGGAAATTATCATTGGCTTGATGCCTTAACTCCTCCACTCGAGATACACTTGGAGAAACTGGCATCATTTCTTGAGAACATTGTTTCAGGCACTATTTCTGATTATTTGAAACCCCAAAGGGAAACTGCCACACATACCATAATAGACGATGACTCTTTATTCGAGAAAAACAAATTGGAAATAGAGAAACAGACTAAACTTGATAGATTGGCTTTTGGCCTGAGCCTGGATGACCAGGGCGAAGATACAGTTGATTGGATACATCATTATGAATATATTAAGAGACTGGATATACTTGATATTGAAAATTCGCTCATGAATAGTTACAGGTGGTTAGTGATTCGTAATATGAGTGATACCCCTTCAAATTTTATAGTGCATAAAGAGTGCGGGGAAAATAAGATTCATTTTAGGGACATGCATGTTCGAGCCCATGAAAACACACATACCGGATCTAAGCTACAGGTCAACAGTATAATAGAAAGGCAGCCTTCTTTTGTCCAGAACTTAAAAATAAACTTCTTAAAGCCTCTTTCTCCCAGTGAATCCATGAAGATATTTTATCGCTTGAGTTGGCCTGATGAGCCTAAGTCGTACAGTGGCAGCGAACATAGTCAAAGCATTTCGCTAACTCGTTATAAAAAGGGGGTTTCATACCTGCAATTCGGGGTTCTGGAACGAAGGCCCATGATTGGCATTTATGGAGAGGAACTATCAAAAACGTATGAATTAACCAAGGTGCCTCAGGTACCGACCTATTTTTCAGCAGATGACGATGAAGATTTGGTACCTTTGCATGGGAAAAGTCTGCAGGGGTTTTACTATTGTTTTGAAAATCCTAAATCCCTGGCATACCGGGCACATTATCAGCTTTTATACGATAATGAAAAAGAAGACAATGAAGAATTTTAGTGTATAGGGGTGATAAAATGAAGGACTACGATAAAACCCCCAGTTTTTATAAAACTGACGAAGTTTTTCAGAAGTACCTGGGAAGGACTTCTTATTATGTTGCCCTTCAGTCCGCTGTAAGCAAAATAGTATCCCTATCCAAACCAAAAGAAATCCTTGAGCTGGGTACGGGAACTGGGGCTACGGCCCACCGATTAGCCGAAGAAAATCCCGAGTGCATCATTGTAAGCATAGATGTGAGGGAAGAAATGGTCCAAACCGCAATATCAATTGCTTCCGATAAAGGTATAAATAATGTTAAATTTCTGAAAGCGGATATGGTGGAGTATGTTAGAAACATACAGGTATTGCCGGAACTCTTAATACTCTTATATTCGTTTCACCACATAATGGATCCTATTGAAGAAAAGGTAGGCTTTTTAAAAACATGTTTGGAAAAGTTGCCGGTGGGTGGAAGAATCTGTATAGCTGAGACTTTTTTGCCTGGAGCGAAATCAGAAATTATGATCGAGGCGGAAACCAGAAGGCTGTGGTCGTCACGTATAATTGAAGGTTATGCCAGTACCTTCTGGGCAGCTCTTGATGGTTTGTCACAAGACAATATTTCTTATGCCAGGGAAATTGCGGTTTTCTCCAAAAACAACGAATTAAAGGCAGGGGAACTGGTAGTAAAAAGGGATGATGAATTCTTGGTATCCATGGATTGGCTTTGCAGGACCGCCATAAAAACGGGATTTGTGGTAGAAATTGCAGAGCCTTGTAATAGTGTCGGTGATGGGATAGTGCTGATATTAAAAAAGTAAATAAATATTGGGACACCAGCTTTTTTGGAGAGGATTCTGCTGAGGTGATAAAAGGAGACAGAAAAAATGGCATATAAGCCAGAGGTTTGATGGGGGTTGGCCCTTTGGTCCCAGGAGGAATGATAAGACAAAAGAGCACCCTTATCTGGTGCTTTATAAGGAACTGCCAGACTTACTTAATAAAAATTTACCTATCAATCTATCACTCCAGAACACTGGGGAAGCAATTCAACCCAGTCCTATAACCAGCCTCACAATGATTGAAGTCAGTAGATTTTATTCTTCTGTAAACATTTAATAAAGAAAAGGGGCCTGTTATGAAGTTTACTGCTCCAGTCAGGGCTAGAAAACGAAGTCCTGCTGTTCAATTGTTCAGGGATTATGAATGGCTTATAATAGTCCTGCTCTTTTTCTTCTTTTTAGCCCTGGGGTGTATCGGTTATGCGAAAAATTACGCTGCCCAGGGAAAACCTCTATATGCTCCCTCCATCCTCTATCAATCATTACAGTTGTTTTTCTCAAACTTTAATGCCGGAAACGGACCAATACCCATTGAATTGGAACTGGGCAGGTTTTTAGCGCCCCTGCTGTTCTTATATACTGCCGGCAAAGCCTTGGCGGTGATTCTACATAAACAGTTTTCTCTGATCTTTTTGAGACTGTTCTACAAAGAACATGTTATTATTTGCGGTTTAGGAACAAAAGGATTGTATCTGACGGCTGATTTTTGCCGGAATGGTTACCGGGTTGTTGTTATTGAGCTTGACAAGGAAAATGACATGATAGACCAGTGCAGGGAGCATGGGGCAATAGTCTTGACGGGGAATGCCGCGGATTCAGAGATGCTGTACAAAGCCAAGGCGACAAAGGCCCGCTATGTTGTTGCAACCTGCGGGCATGATGGGGTTAATGCTGAAATAGCGGTAAACATCCGGCAAATGATTCAAAAACGCAGAGGGAAAACCCTGACATGTTATGTACATATCAGTGATGTGCAATTATGTAATATACTAAAAGAACGTGAATTAATGGGAGGAAAAGACGACTCTTTTTTACTGGAGTTCTTTAATATTTATAACAGTGGAGCCCGTATCCTGGCAAACACCTTTTTTAATTTTAATCAGGGTTGTTTGGACATTCGCAGCAATAACGCCGGTAAGAGTTCCCCATCCGGTATTGCAATAGCAGGGTTTGACAGTCTGGGTGAATGCCTCATATTATATGCGGTCAAAAGCTGGAGAAAAGTCTTTAATTTATATGGGGAAAAACTCAGGTTTACAGTGGTTGATGAAAATGCTCAAGCCAAAATCAATGATTTCATTTTGAGATATCCCCTGACAGAAGAGTACTGTGAAATTCAGTCCTGCGAAGCCGATTGCGAACAGGGTGATTTTAACATTATCTTTATTCAAAAGAGCGATGAATCGGCGGGTTTAAAGACAGCTTTATCCCTGCTCAATAAAAACCGGAAAACCCAGGTCGCATTGTGCACGATGAATACGGGAGGAGTTCCGGAGCTTCTTCGGGGAGAACACTCAAGTGACAGTTTACTGAGTGATAATGACAAATATCAAAGACTGCATGCCTTTGGGTTGTTGGATATGACGTGCCGGGTTGAGGCACTGCTTAGCGGTACTCATGAAACCCTTGCTATAGCAATGCACAATTTGTATGTAGAACAAAATAAAAATGATGCAAAGAAAAAGGGTACCCTGGTCCATTGGGTTCAACTGGATGAAAGTCACAAGGAACAAAGCAGGCGTGAAGCTGGTTTTATTGGGGAGTTGCTGAAGGAGGTTTCATGTGAACTTATACTCCTGGCGGAGCTGAAAGAAGAACAGTTTCAGTTTACTCCGGAAGAAGCGGAAAAAATGGCTGAACTTGAACATGACCGGTGGTACAAGCACCGTGTAAATGAAGGATGGAAGTATGGCGAGGTGCGAGATGATGCACGTAAGATAAACAATATGCTTTTGCCTTGGGCAGACCTGCCATATGAGGGCAAAAAATATAACATTGATATGGTGAATAAATTGCCTGAACTGATTGAAGAAGTTGGTTTCCGCATTTATCGAGTCAAGGGCGGAAGCCAAGCCCAAGCTGATTATTGAGGTATACGGTAGAAATATAAAAACCGGGAGGTCTTATGAACAATACAAACTGTGGTTCACACCCTCCCCGGGCGAAACTTGCTATAAGGGTAGGGGTAACGGGTCACCGCCCGGGAGGCCTTGCGAGAGCTGATTTGAAGATTCTTAAGGAAAAAATCAGACATGTCCTTCAGGAAATCAAAGTAAAGGCAGAGGAAATATCCCGTGAAACAAACAGCCTTTACCATGGCCTTCAACCTGTTTTACGGATTATATCGCCTCTTGCTGAGGGCAGTGACAGGATTGTGGCACATGAAGCGATTGACTTGGGCTACCAACTTCAGTGTCCACTTCCCTATGAACGTAATGAGTATAAAAAGGACTTTTCTACAGGGGATTCCTGTGTGGAGTTCGATTCTTTACTGGAACAGGCTACTTCTGTGTTTGAAATGGACGGAAGCCGCTTAGCAGAAGACAGCCCTTATTTATCAGTAGGAAGACTGGTACTTGAACAGTCAGATATCTTGGTGACTGTGTGGGACGGGTTCCAGCCCCGGGGCAGCGGAGGTACAGGCCAAATTGTCATGGAAGCCGTTGAACATATGATTCCCGTGATATGGATTAATTCCCGGCAGCCTCATGATATCACTATCCTAGGTATGGCTGCTGATGATATAAAAGGATGGGTCGAATATCTCAGGAAACAGATGACATATCTCTTTCTTTTGCCGGTCTCGGAGGGTGATATAAAGGCAGATAAACTTACAATTAACCTTTCTGATTATTATCTCTCAGAATATCACAGAGAAACCAGGCATAGTTACAGAGGGGTAGCATATAAATTGTTCCGAAAATTGTTTGGAACCAATTTTTCTGCTTGTGAACAGGAAAAAGAAACGAAACAACAAACCCGGGCAATTACTCTGCCTGATAACATAAATAAAAGCATCGATAGTGTCCTGAATTGCCATTTTAAATGGGCAGATGACCTGGCAAACTACTATGCTGCTTTATACAGAAACTCTTTTATTGCAAATTACCTGCTGGGCGGGTTGGCTGTTTTTTTCGCATTGTTTTCTTATGCTTTGGGATGGGTTGATACATACAGCAGGTACTACCATTACCAATGGGTGCCAACGGTTATTGAACTGGTAATCATTTTATATATTATTGTCATTACGGTGTACGGAAACAAATCCAGGTGGCATGGAAAATGGATTGACTACCGGCTGTTGGCGGAACTTCTCAGGCATATGAAATTCCTTGCACCATTGGGCAGGGTAAATAATTCCTTCAGGATACCTGCCCATCAGATGCATAACGATATCAGAAATTCATGGGTAAACTGGCAGTTTAGGGCACTGGTCAGAGAACTCGGTTTGCTCAGTGTAAAATGTGACGGTAATTATCTTGAATCATATAGGGAATATTTGGCCAAAAATGAAATTGAAAACCAGATAGGTTTTCACGTGTTAAACGCCGGGCATTACCGGAGGATCACACACCGGCTGCACCTGCTGGGGCTGTTCCTGTTTGGCGGGACACTGGTTGCCTGTTTCCTGCATATTTTTTACCACGGTTATTATAATGCCTGGCTGACTCTGCTTTCGGCGGTACTTCCAGCTTTAGGCGCGGGATTTGCAGGGATCCTGTTTCAGGGCGAATTCCACCGGTTGGAACAGCGCTCTGCTGCGATGGCAAAAAGGCTTCAGGAACTGAAGAGCAGCCTGGATGAAATGAAAGATTTTTCCTATGCAGACCTTAGCCGGATTGCAAAGGTAACGGCTGAGGTGATGATAACCGAGGTCCTCGATTGGCGGATTATGTTCCAGGCGAGGCCGCTGCAGCTGCCGAGCTGAGAGTTCATAGACAATAACATGGTAGGATATACTAATACCTTTTATTGGGGGGTTGTTTTTTGAATGTATTCCTAAGTTATGGTCATGATGCATATGTTGAGTTAGCTAAGCGTATTAAAACTGATTTAGAAGCACAGGGGTATAAGGTTTGGTTCGACGAAGACAGGATAAACACAACTCACGATTGGGAAATCTCTATTGAAAAAGGGGTTATTACTTCTGATTGGATAGTAGTCTTAATGACTCCTCATTCCATGAGACGGCCTGACGGAGTGTGCTTAGATGAGCTTAGTTATGCCCGTTTCCTGGGCAAACAAATTGCCCCAATTATGGTTAGAATTGTACCACCACCTCTGTCTATAGCGCGGATTCAGTGGTTGGATATGCAAAACTGTGTGTCTGATGAAACTGGAAAGATTAACGAAGAGCTTTACCAGGACAAGCTTCGCACCCTTTTGAAAACGCTAAATGGCGAATTTGCTCTTGGTTTTGAAGGGGAACAAGCCAGGTTGCGAGATATCTTAAGGCCCTTAGATAATGAAGCGGATATTGACCGTCATATAAAAGATTTCTATGGACGCCAGTGGATGTTTGATGCTTTCAAAAAATGGGTAACCGGAGATTTTTCGTCAAGAATTTTTTGGGTTAAAGGAAAAGCCGGCGTAGGGAAGACGGCTTTTGTTGCAGCACTTTGCCATAGGGAACCGGTTGTAGTAGCGGTTCATTTTTGTAAGTTCAATGATAATGAGCGAGCAGATTCAAAGAAAGCAATCAGTTCAATATGTTATCAGCTTGCAATGCAATTACCTGAATACCAAGCAGCGTTGATTGATTTGCCAGAATTAAACATGCTAAGAGAAAAAAATACTAAGAATCTTTTCAATTACCTTTTGGTTGAGCCATTACGTTCCATTACTAATCCCGGCAAAAGAATGGTTATTGTTATAGATGCTCTTGATGAAGCTTCATGGGGTGGTAAAAACGAATTGGTTGATGTTTTAACTCAAGAATTTGATAGTATTCCAGAGTGGCTTGGAATTGTGGTAAGCTCCAGGCCTGAACCCGAAATGCTTCGAAAATTATCTAAGTTTAAACCATATGAATTAGACAATATGGATTTGAGAAATATGGATGATATTAGAGGATATTTTTCGGCCAAACTCTCAAATTATTCTTCAGAGGGACATAAAGAGGCTGTTGTTCAGAAACTTGTAACTAAAAGTGAGGGTATATTTTTATATGCCCAAGAGGTAATAAAGGAAATTGAGATCAAAAGACTTTCATTGGATAATGTTGATGATTTTCCTACGGGACTTACTGGTATCTATCTTAATTACTTTGAACGCCAATTTCAGGATTATAAGTTTTATCAAGAATTAATCCGGCCATTATTTGAACTTATTTCTGTAAACTTTGAACCCTTAGCTGTAAATGTTGCTGAAACAATTTTAGGCTGGGATGAATATGACCGGGACGATATATTAGAAAAAATAAGCACAATTTTTCCGCTTCGGCAGCTTTGTATTGAGCCTATTCATAAAAGTGTGGTTGATTGGATGACTGATTCGGGGAAAAGTGGCCGTTATCGGATAAGCGCCAAAAAGGGCCATCAACGGTTTAGCGATGGTTTATGGAAATTATACAAGAAAGACTTGAATCAACTTCCGGCTTATGGAGTTAAGTATATGGTATCTCACTTACTGTTTATCGAAAAGTGGGATGAGTCCATTGAGGCTCTAAACGATTATAGTTTACAGGAAAAGCGTATCAAAATTGTTAGCTTGGATAGTGCAATGAGAGCGTATTTCATGGAACTTAATCAGGTTTTTATGTTAAGGCCGGAGTTAGTAACTATAGTATTAACTGGAGAGACTTTTCAGTGCCTAATGGCATTACATAGAAGGTATCTTTACGACTCAGGTTTATTTCTTGATCTTCAGAAAATGGGATTTGATAAAATTCTGGCAGAAAAAAAAGAATTTTGGTTACCTAAAGCTGAAGTTGCTTGTGCTTTTTATTTATATTTAACGGAAAATTTTATAGAAACTATAGAAAGAGCAAAAAAAATACAGAACTTCGGTATTGTTGATAATACAAATACATTGCTGCAATCTGAGTTATACAACCTAATAGGTCTTAATTATAGAAAACTGGCTTGTTTTCAAGAAGCCCGTGATTCATTTGAAAAATCAATACAACTCGCTGAATCATCAGGAGATTTATATGAAGCCTCCGCAGGATATATGAATATTGCCAAACTAAATTACCATATGCTCGATTTTGAAGACGCCTATATGAATAATAATAAAGGGATAGCTCTGTTAACAGAACTGCTGGAATCTAAACTGAAGAGCAATGCTGGTGAGTGTACCAGTTTAAAGCTATTTCTGGCCGAATATCACCGCCTAGCTGCTGAGACATATCAATGGAACGAGAAAATTAAGGAAGCACTAATCCACCTAGAAATTGCCGGCAATATTTATAAGGAAACTAAAGTACGCGACCGGTATTATGTTAGGTGGCTGTATACTTCTGCTTTTCAGCAAATATTGTCAGGTGATTATCATTCGATTAGAAACGATTTTCATTATATTACAGGCCTAATCAAGAACGAGTATGACCGGTCGAGAGCGTTCTTTACTGCAAGTTTTGCTAAACTGCTTGAATTTGGTCATACTGGCAACGGAAGGGTGCTGAGTGATGCAGGCCTGTATGCCAAGGAAGCAATAAAACGGGCAAAGTCAATTAACGCAGTGATTGAAGAACAGGAGGCACAGGTACTGTACAACATAATTGCTAAAAAATCCGGAGAAAAGGCGAATTATGAACTCCCTCATGGGAGTAAACAATATATAAAGGATTGGGTTATTTACGTAAATAATTATATCTCCAAATTTCTAAGGAGGGTGTTAAAACATGAAGATAATATTTTTGGGTAGCGGTGGTTGGATTCCTACCTTTAAAAGGCAGACATGTAGTTTTTTATTGATTACCGATAGAAATCTTATATTACTCGATGCTGGTAGTGGCATTTGGCACCTAGGTAATCATACCGATTTACTAAAAAAGTACAGTAAACTAGATATTATATTCAGCCATTACCATCTTGACCATGTAATGGGCTTAGCTTTTCTCCCCAATTGGGTTAAAGGATTAACTCTTAATATTTGGGGACCGGGTAAGAAATTTTATTGTAACAAATGTGAGGACATTTTAACTCAACTAACATCATCACCTTATTTTTCGCTTCCCATTCAACGTTTTTCAGATGAAGTCATTATTAATGATTATGATTTAAACGGGTTTAATATTGGTAATTTAGCTGTTGAGATTACTGCCCAGCAGCATAGTGACCCCTCTTTTGGGATAACTGTTAACGGCTTATTACATTATGCAACCGATACGACAGTATTGAAAACTACATTTGAAAAAGCGCGTGATGTCAAATTACTTCTCCATGAATGCTGGGATATTGATAGGGTGGAAAAATCTGAGCACTCATCGTTGGATGAAATTGAAGAGATGCTCTCTAATTATGAAGTACCCCTGACAGGACTTATACACATTAATCCCAACTGGGGTCAATCGGAATTTGATAAAGCCATCAAGAGAATCAACGGTAGTAAGATATTCCTTGCTAGAGATGATATCGTTGTTAATTTATAATTATTAGTTTTTTAAATACGGGTGATGAGGGATGGATCTAAAACTTGAAAAAATTATAAATGCGGTTATATCTGCTGGAAAGATTGTTTCTTCCAGTATTGGGGATGAAAAATTGATTAAAGAAAAATCCTATGCTAATTATGTTACAAATATAGATTTGCAGGTCAGCGATTATTTAACAGGTTTTTTGATGAAAGAAGGTTTTACAAACCAAGTCATTACTGAAGAAAATGAAGTCACGCAATTTGATTTTTCGGAGCCGGTTTGGATTTTAGATCCTATAGATGGTACGACAAACCTGGTTCATGATTATCCTCACTTAGCTATATCACTGGCCTTTTATGATAGGAAGGGAATATTTGGGGTTATTTATAACCCTATTACTGAGGAACTATTCCATGCAGAGTCAGGTAAAGGAGCCTATTTAAACGGAAAGAAAATCAAAGTGTCAAACAATGCTTATCTGAAGGATTCTTTGATAGGGTTTGGATTTCCTTACAACCGTTAATTTACATCGGCGACTTTTTTTGCTATACAAGATGTTTACTCTGAAAGCCATGATTTACGCAGGACTGGGTCAGCTGCCTTGGATCTGGCATATGTGGCATGTGGTCGGCTAGATGGTTATTTTGAGATTGGTCTAGGGAGTTGGGATGTTGCCGCTGGAGCGATTATTGTCTTGGAAGCTTGCGGAAAAGTTACGAATTGGCAGGGAAAAGATTGGAGATTGCGTAAAACTAATAATATAGTTGCCACTAATGCCTTTATTCATGATGAAATATTAAATTATATTTCTGATAAAGGAATAATCTAAAAGAAATACGTTTTCTCACAGAAGGAATTAGAAACCTAAGGGGGTCACCAATATGACCGAAGACCGCAAGGGGAGAAACAGGGACAGGATTAAAGCTTTGGAGGAAATCTTCAGGGACTGCTACACTGCGGACAGAGAAATATCCATGAGTCAAATAATTGAGCAACTTATCTTACGTGGTATCAGTGCCGAAAGACGGACAATTTATTCTGATATAGATTTACTGAATGAGATCTGGGATTACAATATAGAAAGAACCTATAGAAAATATAAAGTCACCCGTGGCAGTGGATTCAATGAGGAAGAACTCCAAATAATCATAGATGCTCTCCTTTCGGCCAGGTTTATTTCCCGGGAAAACACCAGGGAGTTAATTAATAAGCTGCAGGATACCCTTGCTGTCAAGAAGGAAAAAGGTGCCCTCAACAAGATCAGGGTACAGGAAAGGGTCAAGTACAGCAACAGGGCGATAAAGGAAAACATCTCACGAATAAATGAAGCCATGAGGAAAAACAAAAAGATTGGGTTTGAATACTGGAAATACATGATGGGACCAGAACCGGAAATGGTCAGGAAAGACTGCCTGGCAAGCCCTTATGGGGTTGCGTGGTATGAAGATTTTTATTATATGCTGGGTAATTATCAGGAAAAAAGACTGTCATATTACAGGATTGACAGGATGAACAACGTTGTCATTACAGAAGAGCCGCGGGCAAGCCTTTACGAGGTAATGGGGCGGCATGAACAGTTAAACATAGGTGACCTTTTAAGCAAGCTTGTTTCTCCTGCTTCCGGTGATGAGACCGGAATTTCCTTAAGGGTTGACAAGGCTTATCTGGCCCAGGTAAGGGACAAGTTCGGGGACAGGATCAGGGTCAGGGATGAGAATAGCAGAGAGGCCAAGGTCGATGTTACCGTAATCAATAATAAGAAGCTTATTCCCTGGATATTGAGCTTCAGAGAAGGAGTAGAGGTCCTTTATCCCAGGGAATTAAGGGAAAGGATAATCTCAGTGATTGATAAAATGAAAGATAAATACTATGATGAGTAAATTTTAGGGCGTAAAGCTCTTTTTTTTTGCCTTGTTTTAAGTGTTCGTTTTTTTGTACAGTAAACCTGGTACACTGCCATTAGACCAGAAAAAATATTAACGAGGAGCATTCCTGTAATAAACAAAAATGAACTTTGAAAAAAGAAGTACCTCACGATAGAATTGAATTGTGCGATTTGGCCAAAGCACAACAAATCAAAACTACGGGAGGTACCTAAAATGAAGTATACCCAGAATGAA
The DNA here is from genome assembly GCF_019008365.1 of Phosphitispora fastidiosa. Classification (NCBI taxonomy): domain Bacteria; kingdom Bacillati; phylum Bacillota; class Clostridia; order Eubacteriales; family Peptococcaceae; genus Phosphitispora; species Phosphitispora fastidiosa. The sequence goes on from NZ_JAHHUL010000007.1 coordinate 133,243, forward strand.
AAGATTCTGCAAGTCACAGAAAGCACTTTGATTATCGGCGTGGACATAGCCAGCGAAATACACTATGCAAGAGTCTTTGACCAGAGAGGCATCGAATTAGCTAAACTGATTAAATTCAGTAACGATGCCGAGGGGTTTAAAGAATTTGTCTCATGGGCCGAGGAAATCAAAGACAAGAACAACAAGCATAAAGTAATGGTCGGCATGGAGCCAACAGGTCATTATTGGTTTAACATAGCTCCTTATCTTAAGGATCACGGAATTAAAATAGTGTTGGTGAATCCGTTTCATGTAAAGCGGAGCAAGGAACTGGATGATAACAATCCAACCAAAAATGATCGTAAGGACCCAAAGACCATAGCGATGCTCGTAAAGGATGGTCGATACATGGAGCCGTATATACCGGAAGGAATATACAGCGAATTAAGGACCGCCATGGAAACACGCTGGCAGATAGTGAAGCAGCTAAACGTAATAAGAAACCGCGTAAAGCGGTGGATTAGTATATACTTCCCTGAATTCAACAGAGTATTTGGTGACTGGGAAGGGAAAGCCTCATTGATAATATTAAAGGAGTTCTCAACACCTGCCAAGCTAATTGAAAAGGGCATAGATGGCATTATAGCCAGGTGGAAGCAAGATAAACTGAGAGCAGTAGGAAGAAAGCGAGCAAGTGCGCTGATTGAGGTTGCCAGGACCTCTGTCGGAGTGAGAGAAGGGCTGGTTGCTGCAGAGAATGACCTTGCAATACTGATTGAAGACTATGAAATGAGAATGCAGCAGTACGAGCGGACCCTGCTTATGATTGAGCAACTTGCGTATCAAATACCAGGAATGCTCGAAATCCTTAAGATAAAAGGTATTGGCCTTGTTACAGCAGCAGGCTTCATAGCAGAAGTTGGTGATATCAGTAGGTTTGAGCATCCGAAGCAGATACAGAAACTGGCTGGTCTAAGCTTAAAAGAAAATAGCTCTGGTAAACACAAAGGCAAGACAACGATCAGTAAACGGGGCCGAAGGCGGTTAAGGGCTTTACTATTTCAAGGAATCATGCCGGTGGCAGCTAAAAACCCAGAGTTTCGTGAACTGCACAGCCACTATACCACCAGGAAAAAGAACCCGCTAAAGAAAAAGCAGTCTTTAATACTGTTGAGCTGCAAGTTAATCCGAATATTTTTTGCATTGCTAACAAAAGGCGTAGCGTATGACCCACAAAAGATGATTAATGATATCAAGAGACCCTTATTACAGGAAGCTGCTTAAGTAAAAAAGTCTCATGCAATCGCAGGTTGAACATTGACAAAACGAGCCGGGATTAGTCAGGTTGAATCAATTCCATAAGGGCACAAGACCCAGTCGAAGGAGCACAACTGACATCCACCTCATGGGCAGGCAGAACGAAGGAATTTAGGGCACAGACCCTGTGAGACATGGGAGGGTTGCCGCCGGAGAACAAGTGGATACCATCGGCCGAAATAAGCGAAAAACTCATAGGGCTTATTAAGGTCAACCTTGTTCATCCAGATATATGCAAAAATAGGCATATTGCCCAGATGGCTCGTTTTGAAAAATGTGAAAATCTAAGATTTCAAGAGCAAATTAAAGAAAATGAAAGATTATAGAGGGAGGAATGCGAAAATGAAAAATGGAACCTTGAAGGGTAAAAGAATTGCCATCCTGGTATTGATTGCTTTTATGACTGCCCTGTTTGCCACTCCGGCTTATGCATGGCACGGTTCAGGTGAATATGCAACTGAACAGGACGTGCATCTGACTGATACTTACTGGTGGGCGAGAGACATGGGATTTGCCGTTAATGAAGCAAAAACAATTGCCAGGGCTTGTGACGGTGTGGATTTTAGTTGGAAATATTTTGACAAGGACTGGCACCTGGATCGGCGGGAAGACAGCGGTGATACTATTGATACCAGGGAGAGACATGCCATCCAGGAAATGAACAAAGCCAAATATTATATCAGCAAAGTGCCGGGATCCGGTTATTGGAAAGCCCGGTATTACAGGAATGAAGCATGGAAACACCTGGGCAGAGGCCTTCATGCGCTACAGGACATATATGGCCATATGGATGCCGGGGTTGGCAAACCCATCGATGATGACAGGTATCCTTTCAGCCACGGAATGGCCGGTGTTATGGTGGACGCGACAGATGTGGACGGCACAGTCAGGGAAATGGCTGTGGAAAACCTCTATGATGATGTATTATGGGATTATACCGAGGAAGAGGGCTGGCATCGTCACCATACCAAAGAGGAAGGTACCAGGTGGACAGAGACGAAAAAGGCTTCAAAAAAATATATGTATGAATTCCTGTCATATGGATACGGGTCTTAAAGGAAAGTTTGAGAAGTTTGGGAGAGAGGCAGCTCTATGTCTGAACTGGAATACCTGATAGATAGGTTAATAAAGTTGGCCAGAAAAAACGCTTCAGATACCGGTCTGTCGGCAGTGGAGTCCGGCCTGCCGGTCTTCACCGAGAGAACAGTAACCTACCTCTTGAGGGAAGCCTTCAGAAAGGGTGACCTTGGGAAGTCGTTCCGGATAGCCCGGGCCCAGAAGAATTTACGCCTAATGGCCCGGGTGGGCCGGATTTGGCTGAAAATGGGTCAGAGGGATTTCGGCCTGAAAGCAGCTGTAGAATCCGGGGATGACCTGTTATTAAGGGATATTATCTCAGAACAGTGTAAAACCGGTGATGTGTTTGGGGCTTTATCCCTGGCCGGGAGTATAAAAGACCGGCGGATCAGGAATTATGCATGTGGGCAGATCGCCCAAAAGTATTTGGATCTGGGCCTTATAAAAGATGCCATTAACCTTATCCAGGGCATAGAAAACCCTGCAGACCGTTTTGATGCGGAGAAAGAAATGGCAGGGTGGCTTTTTGATGCAGGCTATTCAGTTGCTGCCCTGAGAATGGCCTCAGGTATTGAGAATGAAGGCTGCCGGGTAATGGCCATGGGAGGAATCCAGGCGAAAGTACAGGCAAAAATACAGGCAACAGTCCGGGCAACAGGTCAAAAATGCCTTGGTTACTGCAGGAAAACCCTTAAAATACTTGACACAGTCAACCAAAGCGGCTATAAGGGTCCTTGCATAAGGGAAACAGCTCTAAGCCTGCTTTTAATGGGATATCCCGGCAAGGGGCTGGCATTAATAAACAGGATTGAAGATCCGTTCGAAAAAACTTACGCCCTGGCCGAAGCATCGATAAAGCTTTTGCAGATGGGATTTGATAGAACCGGGGCATTACGCGCTTTGAAGTGGTGCCAGGACTGTATGGATAAAATGCAGGGCCTTAATTATAATGTTTATATTACTGTTGAAGAGCCGGCCCGTTATTTTTCGATGTCTGATGATGAACATGCCAGGGTAATCTCCCATGAGCATCATTTCATGCTGGATTTATTTGCTGATGGGGAAAAAATGATTGCGACCCTGTTAAAGCTTTCCTTCATGCTTCATGAATTGGGTTATACCGGCACAGCGTATCAGGTACTGCAAAAAGCGGTGCAGGTTAATGAAAACAGCCGTACTTACCTGGAAGACCACTCGGGCAATAAAATCCATGACTGTGACAACCTGGATAGGCTTATTTCCGAAATGTTAAGGCAGGGATACGGCGAAGAGGCCTTCAAATTAGCAGCAGAGCTGGATACGGTACGACTGGTAAAAACATCATCAATACTATACCAGACGGGATATGCGGATTTTGCGGCAGACCTCCTGACTGCCTGTGTCCGGGATGACAATGAACCTGGTGATATGCTCAAGTTATCCCATGAGTTATACAACCAGGGCCAGCCTAATGCGGCGGTAAAATGCCTGGACAGGTGCCTTGATAAATGTATCAATGAATATATTAAGTCTTCCGGTAATTCAGGCGGACTGGAAGAACTGTATGAAACCATGTTAGAAATATCATGGGAGTACAGCAGGCAGGGCAACCGGGGCAAGGCGCTTGAACTGCTGGATAAGTGTGTGAAGTTCGGGGTGTCAGGGGACAATGCAAAGGCTGGGACATATTGGGCGATGTGCGGCTGCAGGGACTTCCGCTTAAGGGTTTTCCATGAGTGCCTGAAAAGGGAGTATTATGACGGGGCCTTTAAAATTTTAAGGCATTGTATCGAAGGACTGAGTGGAAGCCGTGAATACACCCAAAATAGTGAGCATATCACTGAACTGTCCCTTTTGCTGGAGAAGTCCTGCAATGAGACTGAAGCGGGCATAGCCAGTAATAAGGCTGGTTTGGATATGGTTCTTGAGGTTTTGGAATTATTGGAGGAAACAGCTGTTCCCCCGGAAACCAAACAATCCGTATACATAGACTTTATCGGCCGTATTCACCTGTACAAAAAGCGCCTGCCGGAGATTGCTGTCCGGCTGGCGCCTATGGTGTCAAAGCACAGGGAAACAGTGTTGTTATTATTGTACGCCTGTGCTGTATATGTGAGGTTTTATTCGGGATACGGTCCTTCTGAAGTGAACAGAATTTTGACTAAGGTCAGCAAAGTGATTGATGTCCATGAAATGTTTGTTTAGCCTTTATACCCAGTTAGTCCTGGTCCAGTCTGTAAATCTCCATTCCGGCGTCTTTGAGGATATTCTGGTAATTAGTAACGAAGTCCACATCATATTCCCTTATTTCTACTGGAAGGTCGGACCAGGCCACGAGATGGGGGGATATTTTTTTGTCTACATCCTTTTGCTCTCCATACCGCCAGCCGCTGTTAAGCCTTTCTATGACCCATCGTCCATGTTCCATTATAGCCATCTCTTCAATTTGTGACGGTGTCAGTTCCACAAGGCAGGGTTCTGTGGTAGTGTTTCTTATACCATACCCGCAGCTTCTTAGGATTTCTGCCATGTATTTTATGTGATGCCTGTTGGATAACTTGAGGTCCTCGTTGAGCTTGTCCCATGTTTTACGGGATGCTTCAGTGGGCTGGGTGGTATTAAGGTAGTGGGCATGTGCTGCCTGTGCTGCCTTTTCGACCTGTTCCTCAGCAAGGAAGGGCTGTGTTTTCTGCATAATAAATGCTCTGATTATCATGGGGTCAGGGGGAAGGCTGAATAGATAATTGCTGCCACCAAAGGCGGCATCTGTGGTAATTTGTGAAGCAGTGCTGCCAGCGGAACCGATAACAGCGACCCTTGCGCCCAGGGCCAGGGCCAGCTTGTATTCCAGTGCGGAGATGGTGCCTCCGCCAATACCCAGTACAGAAACTTCTGATGGTTTAACCCCTTGGGAAACCAAGTCCACCCAGTACTGAACCGGCTCTCCGGGTCCGAAACCGTGGTCAGGGGAGCAGAAGATACTGTCATAATTGTCGTCCCGTGTTGCGTCAAATGGAATTGTTTTTGGAAGGTATCCAAGCAGGCAAACAGCAATTCTGCCGTCCTTTCTCAGCTCATTTACCAGCTTGCCAACCATGCCAGGGACGCCGGAAGTGATGCCTCCCGATATTATTGTGCCCCGGAACCCTTTCAATACCTGCAGTAAATCGTTACAGAGGATTGGACAATCTTCATCCAGACCGCTGCTGGTACTACCGGCTATGATCAGTACCGGCCGGTCAAACCCGGTGGTTTTGGCAGCGAGGCTCTTCAACACTTCCAAGGACCGGGGACTCTTATCTTCAAAGAGGCAGGCCTTCCCCACGTGCAGCACATTGGTTATCCAGGCAAGTTCAGCCGTGGTTTTATATCCAAGTTCAGTATTTTTAAGGAACGCCAGTTCATTGTCAAAGGCCTCCTTAAAAGAGTCTTCAAAGTCGTCTTTAAAGTTACTGATATCTTTTTCCACTTTCAAGGAGTTGCAGTAATGGATGGCGTTGATATAAGATTCCAGACTGTTTGTATATACACCAAGAATATAAAAGAAACGGCCCATAGTCAGGTATGCCCTGAGGATCTCAATACCGGCGCTGATATGGGCTTTGCAGGTAGTGATGGCCTCGTTTATGCTGTTTTTTAGCAGGGGGAAATAATCCTCTTCTTCAATAAACTGCTCAATACAGTCTGCCAGGAAGTATGGGTTTTGCGGGTCTTTTTCGAAAGCCTGCAGGTTAAGCTGTCTGGCTGTTTTTTTATTTTGAAGCAGTTTTTGAGTCCAGGCCAGGGCTGACAGCGCCCTGGCCTGAAGAAGGTATTCTTCTTTGGTAATGGGTGCCGGACACATGCTATATTTATCTGGCAGAGCAACATAGCCGATATATTGTTGACCTGTGTGGAATTCTTTGCTGTCAGGCTTTTTTTTGTGCTTCATGCATAAAGCATAACCCAGTTCCAGAAAAACCTGGGCCTTAAGATAGGGATTATCCATTTCGTCAACAGCCAAGCTTTGCAGGACCTCTACGATTGTATCCCATTTTTTGATAACCTCCGCGATTTTGGCTATCCGTAAGGCCAGGCCCGGTTTATTCTTTTTAGACTGCTCGTTATTAAATACGGTTTTCAGTGTTTCTATCTCGTTAGCAATATCAACCAGGTTAGAATATGTATTGTAATTTAGTTGATAGGAATCAATAGACTGCACGAATTCACCAAACAAACTGTCGGCGTTTTCCATTAAGGCGGCCAACCTGGCACTGTCACGCCTGAGCTTGCCGGGGACACTGAAGTTACTCTTATAGATGCGGTCATGGGTTATATCTGACCATGCATGCTGAAGTATGGTACGGATCTGGATTTCGGCTTTCCTAGGCCCGATGGATTCAGGTATATCAATACCCAGTACCGGCTTTTGAGGCAGGGATATGACATAGTGGACGGAACGGTAGCCGAACTGGTCCTTCTGCAGGCGGGAACTGACATCCAGGCTGTTTTCCCAGTCAATAATAAAATTTGCTTCTATAAACTTGCTGATGGCATCAACCTGGGCCAGGGTATGGGTAATTACCCGGGCCCCGCATAAATCGGTGAACTGATAAGCCGGTTGACTATACTTGGACCGCTTTCTGACTGCCTTCTCAGCAAAGCTCGACAGATTCTTTGCCCTGGCCTGAACTATGGCATTGGGAGCATATGAATCACAGGCCTTCTCCAGAATCTGCCTTAAGATGCCGGCATATTCTTTATAAAAGCTATATTCTTCAGAGTACTTATTAATCTGCTCCAGGTGCCAGTTTTTATCAATTGTTGATGACAATGTTTACACCTCCCCTTTGATGCTGAGTAAATAATCTAAAGCCTTCCTGTATTTCTCATGCCGTTTATAGCTTTTAGAGGTTGGATCTTTAATCCTGTTCAAATCAAGGTTGTCTGTCAGATCAGCGATCTTAACAGCAGTGGCCAGGGGGTTAGCGGATACTTTTAATAAGTACTGATCATATGGTTCGTCTTGATGGCGGGTAAGGCAGGACAGCGCCTCTATAATGTTGTCAGGTACTCCTTCTTCCCTGAGCCTTTCGGGTGAGCACCCTCCGTCTTCGATGGTATCGTGAAGCACTGCGGTAATCATTTCCTCTTCATTTGAAGTATTCAGCATTACCCTGAGACAATGCAGCATATATGGTTTTCCTGCCTTGTCCTGCTGGCCCTCATGTGCCCGGGCAGCAAGAATGACGGCTTTTTCCAGATTAAACAGAAAAAATCACTCCCTTAAGCAGGTAATTTACAAATAAATGGAGAAAATCCACGAATATTATAATTCGCCAAATTATAGCAGTTTCCTTTTGGTTATATCGCGGCAGCAATCAGGATGCGGCGAAACGGGTAGAAGACTTCCCCGGATGGACAATACTGCCTGGCTTTGACACGATACCTTTGGACAAAGGTATTATGAATCTGTTGTGGCAGGCATTCAAAATAGGGGAGAAGTACAGTACCTGAAACCCAATCAGTCAGGGCGTCAATATTTTCTAATATATGTGGATAGACCTTTTCTATAACGGTTATTTTTTGGCAGCCGAAATCGTGCAGAATTGTTGCATATTGATTAATGGAGAGAACCGGGGATACTCTGAACCACTGCTTTAGTATGGTGCGAAACGGTTCCTCTCGGGCAACATCAGCAACAAGTCCGTGAGAAAGATAATTCTCACAAGACGGTATTTGAAGGGCTAGCTGTCCGTTTGGGTTGAGAAGTGAGAGCAGTTTTGGAATCAGTTCCTCATGACTATCGACCCACTGGATGGCTGAGTGAGAAAAAACCAGGTCCCAGCTTCCGGTGGCATTTTCAATAGACCGAAGTTCAAAATCTAATCCCGGGCATGCAAATTGAACTGATTGTGCCAGCATCTCTACTGAGGAGTCTATTCCGAGTACCTTCCCATCCGGAATCATATCAAGTATTTTTCTGGTCAGTTCCCCTGTGCCGCAGCCCAGGTCTATAACCTTCATTCCTGGATTAACAGTTATCATATTTATCAGGTCATTAAAGGGTTGGAAACGTTCTGCTTTAAATTTCAGGTATGAATCAGGATTCCAAACCATTCAGCGGCCTCCTTAATATTTAGTGTACCTAAATTGTTGGCCGTTTTTTTGCACATCAGATATATTACCTTAAATATATGATATAGGCACATCGTGCCGGTGTAAATGGGTTAGTACCAAATTCTTACCACGGAAAAGGGAGTTTGTGTGTTAAAGCTGAAGAGGGAGAAGTAGTAATACTTGAAATTAAAGACGGTAAAGACGGTATAGAGGAATTCTTTCCCAAAGAAAGAATGATGGATGAGTCTGGTGATGGCGATGACTTTTAAGTTTGCGTGGATTTGGGTACAGGAAATTTTCGGGAGGGATAGTATTGAACATTTTTTTAAGCTACGGGCATGATGAATACTCAAAGCTGGCCAGGAGGATTAAGGCCGATCTGGAAGTAGAGGGGTATCACGTGTGGTATGACGAGGAGAAGATCAAGAATACCCATGATTGGGAGATTTCCATTGAAAAAGGTATTACCCTGTCAGATTGGGTAGTTGTTCTGATGACCCCGCACTCAATGCGGCGCCCTGACGGGTATTGCCTGGACGAGCTGAGCTTTGCCCGTTTTCAGGGAAAACCGATCGCTCCCCTAATGGCCCAAAATGTAGTACCGCCGCTATGTATTGCCAGGCTCCAGTGGCTGGATATGCAGAGGTGTTTCGACCAGAATACGGGAGAAATCAATGAACCGGTATATGCAGAGAAATACCAGGCCATATTGAAGGCAGTCAGGGGCGAGTTTCAACTGGGGTTCGAGGGTGAACTGGCCACTCTTCGGGATATTCTGAGGCCGCTTGATAATGATGTGGAGATTGACCACAGAATTAGGAATTTTACCGGGCGGGAGTGGGTATTTGAAGCTTTTCGCAACTGGCTGGAACATGATTCATCCAGGGTTTATTGGATACAGGGGAAAACAGGGGTGGGGAAAACAGCCCTGGCCGCTAAACTGTGCCACCAGGAGCCATCAGTGGTTGGGGCTCATTTCTGTAAATATAATGACAGCACCAGGTCTGACCCTAAACGGGCCATATGTTCCCTGGCCTACACCCTTGCTACACAGGTGCCGGGATATATGCAGAGACTGATAGAAGACAAAGAGTCAAAAAAAATTGACGAAATGAATCCAGCAGCCCTATTTACATACCTGTTGGTGGAAAAACTGAATAAAGTAATTCCGCCCCGGGGACGAAAAGTCCTCGTAATTGATGCTCTTGACGAGTCAGAGATGCAGAGCCAGAACGGTTTGGCAGACATATTGGCTTCCCAGGGTGAAACTCTGCCCAAATGGCTGGGGATAGTAATTACCAGCAGGCCGGAATCCCGGCTGCTGAGGGTTTTTTCAGGTTTGCGCACGCCACTGATAATGGAATATGATGATGCCAGAAACATTAGGGACATAAGGGAGTTTCTAAACAAAAAACTAACTGCATTCGGGGATGCAGCCCAGGTCCCGGGAGCGGTTGATAAGCTGGTGAGTAAAAGCCAGGGGAATTTCCGGTATATTGAGACGGTATTGAAGGAATTTGAGAAAGGCACCATGGATTTGACCAGGGTTGATGAATACCCCGAAGGATTAAACGGGGTATATACACTCTTGTTTGAGAGGCAGTTTCCTGACATTGAGAAATATGCAGGAAATCACCGGAGATTGTTTGAACTGATTGCAGCTACTGTGGAACCACTGGAAACCAAAATGGTTGAGAAAATACTGGGCAGGGATTATGAGGTCGATAAAACAGTGCTGTCCCTGGGGTCCCTGTTTGATTCAAGCAAAGGCAGAATTGAGCCCTTTCATAAAAGTGTTATCGAGTGGCTTATGGATCTTTATAAGAGCGGTGAATACAGGGTAAGAGTAAATAAGGGACACGAAGCTCTGGCCAGGCATGGGTTAAAAGAATACCAAAGGGGCCTGAAAAAAATGTCCCCCTATCTGAGGGACCACCTGCCGGTTCATCTGGAACGCCTGATAGATGAGGCTATTGAAGACGGGGATATTGACATGGAACATTTTAGCCATATGGAAGAAGTGTGCCGCAATCTTGCTGATAATGCATATAAAAGGAAACGTTATTCTATTGCTGGGCAGGGTTATGCTGTTGCATTAAGGGCGGGTCAGGAATTGCTAAAAAATGAGTCAGGGAATGTCGGACATTTGAAGCTTGTCTTAGAGACCGCTTATTGTGCGGGTAGGTGCTGGAAGGCTTACGGCAGCTTAAGTGGTGCTTTACCTTACTATCATGAGGCTGAAGACATATTGAAAAAACTGTGTGAAATGGAACCTGAAAACAAAGATTATTTGAAAAGTTATTCAAAAAACTGTACAGAATTAGGTGATATCTATCGTTCTTTGGGTAACCGGGTGAAAGCCCAGAAATATTACGAGAAATCGCTGGCTATTGATGAGGCCCTGGTTGAGCTAGACCCTGACAGTGCGGAATATAGGCGGGGCGTGTCTGTAAGCTATGAAAGACTGGGAGACTATCACGAAAGCCAGGGAAACGGCGCGAAGGCCCTGGAATATTACCAAAAATCGCTGGCTATTGATGAGACCCTGGTAGAGCTTGATCCTGACAGTGCGGATTACCGGCGGGACCTGTCTGTAAGCTATAACAAACTGGGAGATTATCACAAAAGCCAGGGTAACGGCGCGAAGGCCCTGGAATATTACGAAAAATC